>CAZDRS010000106.1:0-7694 GCA_964507585.1 uncultured Dechloromonas sp. | reverse complement strand
GGCCGCATCCAGCAATGGGATGTGCCGTACAACCTCTACCACCGGCCGGCCAACCGCTTCGTCGCCGACTTCATCGGCCAGGGCGTGCTGTTGCCGGGCACCGTGGCCGGCGGCAGCAATGTCGAGATGGAACTCGGCAAGCTGGTTTCCGACATTCCGGTCGAGTGCAGCGAAACCTGCACCGACTGTGCCGACGGCTGCGACGTCGATGTCCTGCTCCGCCCGGACGATGTCGTGCATGACGACACGAGCCCCTTGCAGGCGGAAGTGCTGCACAAGGCTTTCCGCGGCGCCGACATCCTGTACACCCTGCGCCTGGCCAGTGGCGCCGAGGTGCTGTCGCTGGTACCCTCGCACCACAACCATGCCATCGGCGAAAAAATAGGCATCCGCCTCGACGCCGATCACGTCATCGCTTTCAAGAAGCCCGCCCAGCCCGCCATCGCGTGATTCCCTATCTCGGCCCATCGACCCCCTTCCCGCCTGTCGAGTCGGCACGCGAGGACTTGGGGGGATTGCTGGCCGTTGGCGGCAGCCTGGCACCCGATCGCATCCTGGATGCCTACCGGCAAGGCATTTTTCCCTGGGGCACGGTGGATGGACAGCCGCTGTGGTACAGCCCCGATCCGCGCATGGTGCTTTTCCCCACGGAATTCCGCCTGACGCGCTCGTTGGCCAGGACATTGCGCAGCAACCGATTCGAGGTACGCTTCGATACGGATTTTCGCGGTGTCATCGCGCGTTGCGCGGCAACGCCCAGGCCCGGCCAAAACGGCACCTGGATCACGGATGAAATGAACGCCGCCTACGTCCGCCTGCACGAACTCGGCTGGGCGCATTCGGTCGAAACCTATGTAGCAGGAGAACTGGTCGGCGGCTTGTACGGCATGGCCATCGGGCGCATGTTCTACGGCGAATCCATGTTCTCCCACCGGACGGATGCCTCGAAGATCGCTTTTGCCCATCTGGTGCGTTATCTTGTGGACAACCAATTCGGAATGATCGACTGCCAGATGTACACCGACCACCTCGCCTCGCTCGGCGGCCGCGAAATTGCGCGATCCGACTTTCGCGCCCGGCTATCGGCCCTGGTTGCCAGCGGCAGCCCGCGCTCGGTCTGGTCGTCCGATCCGCTCGACCCGGCGCGCTAGCCATGGCCCAACCCGACGACGCCGACCTGCCCTTCTCGCTGCTGCTCTACTACGCGACTTCGCCCTATCCGTGCAGCTACCTGGCCGGCCGCGAGGCGCGTTCGCAGGTTGCCACGCCGGCCCACCTGATCGACAGCGAAATCTACAGCTCGCTGGTGCGTGCTGGCTTCCGGCGCAGCGGCATCTTCACCTACCGCCCGCATTGCGATAACTGCCAGGCCTGCGTGCCGGTGCGCCTGCCGGTCAATGAACTGCAGCCCAACCGCAGCCAGCGCCGAACCCTGAAACGCCATGCCGGGCTGCGCGCCCGCGAACTGCCGCTGGCTTACGTCGAGGAGCACTACGCGCTCTACAACCGCTACCAGCAGTTGCGCCACCCCGGCGGCGGCATGGATGAAGACAGCCACGAGCAGTACGCCCAGTTCCTGCTGCAAAGCCATGTCGACACCCGGCTGGTCGAGTTCCGCGACAACGAAAAGCTGCGCATGGTGAGCCTGATCGACATGCTCGACGACGGCCTGTCCTCGGTTTACACCTTCTACGACCCGGATGTACCGGCCGCCAGCTATGGCACCTACAACATCCTGTGGCAGGCGGCCCAGGCCCAGACACTGGGTTTGCCTTACCTCTACCTCGGCTACTGGATTGCCGAAAGCCGCAAAATGGCCTACAAGGCAGCCTTCCACCCGATCGAAGGCCTCATCGACGGCCACTGGGTACCGCTTCCGCCATCCGAAACCGCATGAAAACACGCTTCCTTCTCCCCCTTTGCCTGCTGGCACTGTCGGCGCACGCAGACCCGGCTCGCCTGCCCTATGCCTGCGACAACGGCAGCCGCATCGACATCAGTTTTCCCACCGACAACGATGGCCGACCGCAGGCGGTCCTGCATTTTGCCGACGAGGCGCTGACCTTGCCGCAGGTGCCTGCCGCCTCTGGAACTCTCTACCGCCAGGGCGAGATTCGCCTGCACACCAAAGGCGACGAGGCTATCTTCGAGGATGGCAAGGGCAACCTGCGACGCTGCACGCGAGGCGCCACGCCGCCCGCTCCGCCGCCTTCGTCGGCAGCAGCCAGCAGCTTTGTCGAAATCGGTGGCAGCGTAAGCTACCTGTCGCGCATCGCCCTGCCGCCCGATGCCATCCTGACCATCCGCGTGGTGGACACCGCCCGGGCCGGCGCACCGGCGCGGGTGCTGGTCGAACAGCACTACGAACTGAACGGCGCCCAGGTGCCGATTCCCTTTTCGGCCACCATCGACCGCGACCTGATCGGCAAGAAGGCCAGGCTATCGGTCAATGCCCGTATCGAACACCACGGCAAGCTGCGCTTTGTCAGCGACAAGGCCTATCCTCCGCTCAAGGACGGCCAGCCGGTTCCGGTCGACATCGTCCTCAGGCCGGTGGGCCGCCTAGCGCGCTAAGCCGATGCGGCGCCTCCTCGTCGCCGCCACCACCGGCCTGGTACTGGCCACGAACGCCAGCCAGGCCCAGACCATTGCCTGCCATCTGACCTATGGCGGCGAAACCCGGATCATCGAGGTGGCACCGAGCGTCTCGCCCTATACCGGGGCGCCAACGGCCATCGGCTCGTTCTTCCTGTTTCGTATCGTCTTCATGCGCGAACCAGCCGACCTCGCACGCATCAACCTCTACGTCCATGCCGATCTCGGCGAAGTACCGGTTCCGCTCCAGCACGCCAGCTACCTGTACCCGGCGCATAACCAGGCCCGCCATGGTTTTACCGGCCTGCAACGCATCTACGAACCGAAGCGCGAGAGCGAATTGCAGTACTGGTGCGAAATCCGGGATGCAGCAAAACCATGAAACACCGCTACCTGATCGCGCTAGCCTGCTGCCTGGCCGGCCCAACCCAAGCCGAGCCGCTGACCCTGCTTTTCGCCGGCGACATCATGCTCGCCGATGGCCCCGGCCGGGTCATCGCTGCGGGCGGTGACCCGCTCGCCCCCTTCGCTACCACGCTGGCGGCTGCCGACTACCGTATCGGCAACCTCGAATGCGCCGTTGCCACGGGTGGCGCGGCCCAGCCCTCGAAACCATGGTCGTTCCGCGCCAACCCGGAAACCCTGAAAATCCTGCGCGGCCGTTTCGATGCCGTCTCGCTGGCCAACAACCATTCCGGTGATTTCGGCCCGCTCGCCCTGCTCGAAACCCAGCACAACCTCGACGCCGCAGGCATCGCCCACTTTGGCGGCGGCCGGGATCTGAACGAGGCGCACCGCCCGCTGTGGATCGACAAGAAGGGTCTGAAGATCGCCGTTCTCGGCTACAACGAATACAAGCCGCGCCGTTTCGAAGCCGGGCCGCAGACACCCGGCATCGCCTGGAGCGAGGACGAGCAGGTCATTGCCGACATCCGTGCCGCCAGGGCGGCCGGAGCCGACCACGTCATCCCCTTCATGCATTGGGGTTGGGAGAAAAACACCCAGCCCGACGAGCGGCAGCGCCAATTCTCCCGCCGCATGATCGACGAAGGCGCCAGCCTGGTCGTCGGCAACCACCCACATGTCACGCAAGGGGTAGAAATCTACCGGGGGAAACCCATCGTCTACAGCCTCGGCAACTTCGTTTTCGACGGCTTCAACTACGAAAATGGGCGCCGGGGTTGGCTGCTGCGCCTGCAGATCGACCGTGAGGGTGTCCGGCATTGGGAAACGCTGGCCGCCGACATCGATCACGACGGTACGCCCCACCCCGCCCCCGGCCGCGCCACACCTTGCGGCAGCCGCGAGGACGAGGCCGTCGCCCAGTGCCTCAATCCCTGAGCAGCCGCGCTCAGGCGTTCGGCCGCTGCTCGAAGCCCAGGTAATCGCCCTCACCCAGGGCAACGTGAACCCGCATTACACGGGCATGGGTCGGGCCGCGCTGCGCCCAGGCCAGCAACCGGAGGACGGCCGTTTCATCGCCTTGGGCCATGGCCTCGACCATGCCGTTGGCCAGATTGCGAACCCAGCCATTGACCCCGAGCTGCCGCGCCTGCTCGGCCATCGACCAGCGATAGCCGACGCCCTGAACCCGCCCTTCGATCAGCAAATGCCGCGCAATGATACCCACCACCAACCTCCGCCAGGCTGCCAACCGGCGCCCAGAAAACATAATTTACACAATGAAATCATTATATTAGAGAAAAACGAAACTGCGACAGATCAAGGATTGTCGAATACACTGACACAACAATAATGCCCTCGACGCAAAAGGCCGCCCCATGAAAAAACTGCTTCCCGCCCTGCTCGCCATGCTGCTGACCCTGCCGGCGATCAGCCAGACGACCAGCCACGACCGTCCAATCCACGACGCCGCCCGCATCGGCAATGGCGAGGCGGTGCGCAAACTGCTCCAGGCCGACCCCAAGCAACGCGACGTCAAGACCGAGCTCGGTTCGACCCCGCTCCACCTGGCGGCCATGAACCCCGACACCAGCGCCCTGAAGGCCCTGATCGCGGCCAAGGCCGATCCCAATGCGCGCGACAACGATGGCGCCACGCCGCTGCACATGGCCGCCTACGCCAGTCGCCCCGAACACGTTCGCCTGCTGCTCGAAGCCGGCGCCGACCCGATGGCCAAGACCGACAACGGCCGCGATGCCGGCTCGATGGCGCGCAAGGTCAAGGCCGACGAAACAGCCGGCGTGCTGTCGCTGTGGATTCTCAAGGGCTGCAAGGCAGGCAAGCCATGCTGAAGCGTCTGCTGCTCCTGCTCGCCGCGCTGGCCATCGAAGCCACGGCCGCCCAGCCGCTGCCGGTAATCGAAGTCTACACGCCTACCGTCTGCCTGGCCTGTATCGAATGGGCCGAACACCTGCGCCAGAATGGCTTTACGGTCAAAGTCACGCAAACCGAGGACATGGACGCCGTCAAGCGGCGCCTGAAGGTGCCGAAGGATCTGGAAGCGGTACCCAGCGCCACCGTCGCCGGTTATTTCATCGAAGGCCACGTCCACGCCGACCAGATCAAGGAACTGCTGACCGAGAAGCCCAAGGCTCTCGGCCTCGCCGTTCCCGGCCTGCCGCTCGGCGCCCCCGGCCGCGAGTTCTCCAGCCCGACCTGCGAAACCGCCTGCACCATGCTCGACAAGGACAGCGAAGCAGCCCCACGAGTCCGCCGCGAGTTCTACGAAACCCTGCTCGTCAAGAAGGACGGCAAGACCTCGGTCTACGCCCGGCACTGAGCGCCCGGCCCTGAACCGCAAAAGCGCTCAGGGCAACAGGAAATCCCGATACATCGCCTCGGCCCAGGCGGCATCTTCGCCGCTCGGGTTGGGGCTGCGGGTCTGCTTGACGGTCTGCACCAGGAAGCCGTCGCCGCGGTCACGGTAAGTCGTGTCGATGCGCGTGCTCTCCAGCGGCTCGACGCCGGTCGTCACGTGGCACACGCTTTCCGGCAAGAGCGGGGCCAGGGCCTGGCCCGTGGCCTGGGCGGCGATCTGGCGGGCCACCGCTTGCCCCATGCGATTGGCGACCTGGCCGGTCTTCGGGAAATAGCCGAATTGCGGCGACACCAGGCCGGCTGCGTCACCTATCACGAACACCCGCCCATCGGCGGCGCTGCGTAGATCGACCGCCCCCTGCGCCGCCCAGCCACTCGGTTTGCCGCCTTCTTCCGGGCGGATCAGCCCGGCCTGCCACAGCAGGTCGGCCGCCTGTTGCGGCGGGCAGAGCAAGGCCTCGTCGAAGCGGATATCGTCGATATCGGTACTCGCCGTCCGGCGTTCCAGGTCGATGCTGCGCACCTTGGCGTGATCGAGGTAGGTGACCTGATCCTTGTAGCGGCTAAGCAGAATGTTGCGGAAGGCCGGCATGATCGGATTGGGGTCGGCGATGACCAGCCGGCCGGGAATTTTCTGCGTTTTCAGCCACCAGGCAATGAACATCGCCCGTTCGTAGGGAGCCGGCGGGCAGCGGTAAGGCGCTGGCGGAATGGTCAGCAGCAGGTCGCCACCCTTGAAATTGGCCAGGCGCTGCTTGAGTGCCGGCAAATCGGCTGCCGACTGCATCACCCCCGAGTAACGACGGCGCAATTCGGCGACTTCCCGGGGATCATTGACCTGCCAGGCCGACCAGTCCTCGCGAATGCCAGGCGACAGCACCAGCCAGTCGTACGGCAACGGGCCGGCGCTGCTCGCCACGCTGCGCTGCGCCAGATCGATGCCTGCGACCTCGGCCTGCACGAAGCGATAACCAAAGCTCGCCGCCACCTTGGCGTAATCGTGACGCGCCCAGGGAGCCGCCCCCGGCTCGACCAGCCAGCGGTTGCTCAGTGCGAAGGACATGAAGGCCGGCTGGCGGTCGACCAACGTGACTTCCAGGTCGGGAGCAAGTTGCCGAAGATGGCGTGCCGCCGCCAGGCCGCCCCAGCCGCCACCGACGATGACGACCCGCCGGTTGGCAGCAAAAGCCGGGTGGAGCAGCGGCAGCAAGCCGGCGGCAATCAGGAATTGGCGACGATCGGTCATTGGTAACGCAGCGCCTCGATGGGATCAAGCCGGGCCGCCTTCTGTGCCGGATACCAGCCGAAGAAGATGCCGACCCCGGCAGCCACGGCAAAAGCGATCAGCGCCGCGCTGCCGGAAATGACGACGACCATGCCGGTGAAGGCGTTAACCGCCAGGGCGATGCCCAGGCCGAGCACCAGGCCGAGCAGGCAACCGGCAAAGGAGATCATCACCGCTTCGAGCAGGAACTGGCTGAGGATGTCGCGCTGGCGGGCGCCGATCGCCATGCGGATGCCAATCTCGCGCGTCCGTTCGGTCACCGACACCAGCATGATGTTCATAATCCCGATCCCGCCGACGAGCAGCGAAATCGAGGCGATGGCGCCGAGCAGGATGGACATCGTGCGCGTCGTTTCCGCTTCCGACTCGGCCGCGGCCGACAGGTTGCGCATGAAGAAATCGTCCGGCATGCCGTCGCGCAGGCGGTGCCGCTGGCGGAGCAGTGAGGTCACGCTGTCCATCACACGCGGCATGCTCTCGGCCGAATCGGCCTGCACCATGATCATGCGCACCGAACCCAGGAAAGGCGTGCCGAAGACCTTGCGCTGCGCGGTGGAGAGCGGAATGATCACCGTATCGTCCTGGTCGCGGCCATCGAGGTTCTGCCCCTTGCTGCCGAGCACGCCGATGACGATGAACGGGTTTTGCTGGATGCGCATGGTCTTGCCGACCGGGTCGTCGTCGCCGAACAGGTTTTCCGCCACCGTCTTGCCAATGATCGCCACCCGCGTTGCCGAGCGCACGTCGGAATCGCCGAAACCGGCACCATTGACGATGTTCCAGGCCCGCGCATCGAGGTATTCCGGCGTCGTGCCGATGACCTGCGAACTCCAGTTCTGCGAGCCATAGACCAGTTGCCGTGTGCCTTGGTGCGTCGGCGCCACGTTGGTCACGCCATCCAGTTCGGCAATCGCCGCCGCATCGGCCACGTTCAGCGTCGGCGCCCCGGCCGAGCCGCTGCGCACGCCGGCCGTCGTGAAGGAACCGGAAAGCACGATGAACAGGTTGGAACCCATGGTGCTGATCGTCTGCT
>CAZDRS010000105.1:0-7735 GCA_964507585.1 uncultured Dechloromonas sp. | reverse complement strand
GCATTCGTCCAGGTCGACTCCTGATACTGCGGCATGCGATCCGGCAGGTCGCGATACACACCACCCGGACGATAGTAGGCTGCGTGCATGCGAGCACCGGAAACAGCCTCATAGACGTCCATCAGGTCTTCGCGCTCACGGAAGGTATAGAGCGCCATGGTCATGGCACCCACGTCGAGCGCGTGACAACCGATCCACAACAGGTGATTGAGGATACGCGTCACTTCGTCGAACATCACACGGATGTACTTGCCGCGCTCCGGCACATCGATGCCGAGCAGCTTTTCGGTTGCCAAGCAGTAAGCGTGCTCGTTACACATCATGGACACGTAATCGAGACGATCCATGTAGGGAACGGACTGAACCCAGGTACGAGTCTCAGCCAGCTTTTCCGTAGCGCGATGCAGCAAGCCAATATGCGGATCGGCACGCTGGACGACCTCGCCGTCAAGCTCGAGCACCAAGCGCAAAACGCCGTGTGCCGCCGGATGCTGCGGACCAAAGTTCAGCGTGAAATTGCGGATATCAGCCATTTACCGGCCCCCCGTAGGTATCTTCGCGCACGATGCGCGGGGTATTTTCACGAGGCTCAATCGTCACAGGCTGGTAGATCACTCGAGCCTGATCCGGGTCGTAGCGCATCTCGACATAACCCGAGATCGGGAAATCCTTGCGGAAGGGATGGCCGACGAAACCATAATCAGTCAGGATACGACGCAAATCATCGTGACCGACGAAGGCGATGCCATACAGATCGAAGGCTTCTCGCTCAAACCAGTTGGCAGTCGACCAGAGAGCAGTAACCGAATCAATCGCCGGGAAGCCTTCGTCTTCTGCAAAGACACGCACCCGCAGGCGAACATTCAGGGACACCGACAACAAATGGACAACAACCGCAAAGCGCAATCCAGACCACGCACCATCACCGTACGTGGAGTAATCGACACCACACAGATCGATCAACTCTTCGAAGCGGAAATCCGCCTCATCGCGCAACGCGGTCATTACGCCGAGATAGTCAGCAGCACCGACCTCTATTGTTACTTCACCGAGCGCCAGCTTCAGAGACTTTATCTTGTCGCCGAAATGCTTCTGCAGGTTCTCACTAAGCGTTTCCAGCTTGGCAGACATATTCGATCAGCCTTGGCAATTAACGAGCAATGGTATTGGTACGACGAATCTTGTTTTGCAGCTGGATGATCCCGTAGATCAGCGCCTCAGCGGTCGGTGGACAGCCCGGCACATAAATATCGACAGGAACAATACGATCACAGCCACGCACCACGGAATAGGAGTAGTGGTAATAGCCACCACCGTTGGCACAGGATCCCATGGAGATAACCCAGCGCGGCTCAGCCATCTGGTCATAGACCTTGCGCAGAGCCGGCGCCATTTTATTGGTCAGCGTACCCGCCACAATCATCACATCGGACTGACGCGGACTCGGGCGAAACACCACACCAAAGCGATCAAGGTCATACCGTGAAACACCAGCATGAATCATCTCGACCGCACAACACGCCAGACCAAAGGTCATCGGCCACATCGAGCCGGTACGCATGTAGTTGATCAGCTTATCAGCCGTCGTAGTGACGAAGCCTTCCTGCAGAATGCCTTCAATAGCCATATCGGGCCCTTATTCCCATTCCAGCGCGCCCTTGGCCCAGGCGTACACATAGCCAATGACCAGGATGGCAACAAAAACCAGCATCTCGACAAAACCGAACACCCTGATCGATTCAGTCGCCACAATGTCTTTGAAGATCGTCGCCCAAGGAAAAAGGAAGGCAACTTCGAGATCGAACAGAATGAAGAGAATGGCAATCAAGTAGTAGCGCACATCGAACTTCATGCGCGCATCTTCGAAAGCCTCAAAGCCGCACTCATAAGGAGAGAGCTTTTCCGGATCCGGCCGACTGGGGGCAAGAATAAAACCCATGGCAACCGGCAAAACACCAATTGCCACCCCAACCAGAACGAACATCAGGATTGGAAAGTAGTTTTCCATGATCCGCCCGCCAATATTCAGTTTCTTGTTCGAAACAGCGTACCCGTAGGCCACTGCCCAGTTTATGGTGCCGACGGCGAGACTCGAACTCGCACAGCTTGCGCCACTACCCCCTCAAGATAGCGTGTCTACCAATTTCACCACGTCGGCTTTTATTGACCCACCCGGAAATAACCGGGCAAATCCTTGCGTCACTTCGGTATTTCTTTTGCCTTGGATGCCGCATCAGCAGCATTCGCCGGCGTCTCACCACCGGCTTGTACCGGCTGCGAAACAGACTGCGATTGTACCGCTTCTTGCATCACACTGCCAGACGTTTTTGGCTTGTTTGAACCAATATAAGCCAAAGCAAGACTGGTAACAAAAAACACGGCCGCCAAAATACCCGTCGTACGGCTCAGGAAATTAGCCGACCCCGTAGCGCCAAAAAGACTTCCGGAAGCACCACTCCCGAAGGCGGCGCCCATATCAGCCCCTTTGCCATGCTGCATCAAGACGAGGCCAATAATGGCGATGGCGACCAGAATATGGATGGTCAGGACGAGAGAGAATAACCAGTTCATGTATCAACCTATCAATTTGCCGCCCGGCAAATTGCCAGGAAATCTTCCACAACCAAAGCAGCGCCACCGATCAAACCGCCATCGACATCAGCCTGCCCAAACAATTCCACAGCATTCTGCGGCTTGACACTACCACCATACAGAATACGCAAACCACCAGCCACCCCAGCATCCGAGCACGCCAAGCGGCGACGGATGGCCGCGTGCACCTCTTGGGCCTGTTGCGGCGAAGCCGTCACTCCGGTACCTATTGCCCATACCGGCTCATAGGCAACCACGGCCGAAGACATGGCAGTGACCCCACATGCCGCCAGCACCGCATCCAATTGGCGAAAAACAACCGCCTCAGTAAGACCAGCCTGACGTTCAGCGAGCGTTTCACCAACACAAAGCACCGGAATCAACCCAGCCTTTTGTGCCGCTGCAAACTTGGCTGCCACAACGGCATCCGACTCACCAAAGAGCGCCCGACGCTCCGAGTGCCCGACCAACACGTAGCGACAACCAAAATCCACCAACATGGAAGCCGAGACTTCAGCGGTAAAGGCACCGGAAGCGTGCTCACTCAGCGACTGAGCCCCCCAGGCCACGGACGTTCCGGACAGCACCGCCTGCACCTGAGCCAGGTACGGATAAGGTGGGCAAACCGCCACTTCGCAAGCCAAACCGACTGCTCCCTGCTTAATACCCTCAAGAAGAGCCGCATTTTGCGCAAGGCTGCCGTGCATCTTCCAGTTACCAGCAACGAGCTTATTGCGCATAGGAGCAAGGGTTTGGTTGGCGAAAAACCTTTGGATTATAGCGACTTGGCGTTTTTCCGGTCAATAAGAACGGGATCGACCCGCTACTTATTGAGCACATTCCCTGACCACTGCGGCCAATTTCTCCGCTGCCGCCAACACTTCGGCAGCATCCTCGCCCTCAACCATCACCCGCAATAATGGCTCGGTTCCGGAAGCGCGCAACAGAACGCGGCCACGCCCTTCCAGACGAACCTCCGTTTCAACCAATGCGGCATTGATGGCCGGATGGTCTTTCCACGAAAAGCCGCGACTAACCGGAACGTTGATCAATTTTTGCGGATAGAGAACCAGATCGCCAAGCAGCGATTTCAAATCGCCACCGGCCTCACGCAGGGCCGCCAGCACTTGCAAAGCAGCAATGATGCCGTCGCCCGTGGTATGACGATCCAGCGCGAGAATGTGCCCGGAGTTTTCGCCGCCATAGAGCCAGCCCTTTTCGTTGAGCATCTCGACCACATAGCGGTCGCCGACTGCTGCACGCGCAAACGGGATATTCAGCTTGTCGAGAGCATGCTCCAGCGCCAGGTTGCTCATCAAGGTGCCAACAACCCCCTTTACAGGCGCAACACGAGCACGACTCCGCACGATTGCATAAAGCAACTGGTCACCATCGTAGAGATTACCTTCGGCATCGACCATTTGCAGGCGGTCAGCATCCCCATCGAGTGCAATGCCGAGATCGGCTCGATTGGCCAACACGGCCTCGCACAATGCCTTGGGTGCCGTTGCACCGACTGCGTCATTGATGTTCAGGCCATTCGGCTTGACGCCGATGGTCACCACTTCGGCTCCCAATTCATGGAAAACTGCAGGGGCGATGTGATACGCCGCACCATGGGCGCAATCGACAACGATTTTCAGACCACGCAGATCGAGGTCATTCGGAAAGGTGCTTTTGCAAAATTCGATGTAACGCCCGCGCGCATCCTCAATCCGCTTGACCCGGCCGAGTTCGGCCGGTGCCGCGCAAACCATGGGTTCGTCGATACCTTGCTCGATGGCATGTTCAACATCATCCGGCAGTTTGGTACCCTGAGCCGAGAAGAACTTGATGCCATTGTCGTAATACGGGTTGTGGGATGCCGAAATGACGATCCCCGCCTGTAGGCGCAATGCGCGTGTCAGATAGGCCACTGCCGGGGTTGGCAGCGGGCCGACCAGGCAAACCTCAACCCCGGCTGCCGAAAATCCAGCCTCCAGGGCCGATTCAAGCATATAGCCCGACAGGCGGGTGTCCTTGCCGATTAGAACCGCCGGACGTTCGCCGGCCGGCATTTCGCTACGGCCGAGCAGCACCTTGCCCGCCGCATAGCCAAGACGCATTACAAAATCCGGGGTAATGGGGGACTGGCCAACCCGGCCACGGACGCCATCGGTGCCAAAATATTTCCTGCTCACTGCACGCTCCCTTTTTCAATTGCCGACCAGACTGCCAAGGCATCCCTGGTCGCTGCGACATCATGCACACGCAATATTTTCGCACCCTTTTGGGCCGCAATCAGCGCAGCGGCAACGCTGGCCGCCTGGCGTTGCTCGACCGGACGGCCGGTTATGGCGCCCAGCATGCTTTTGCGCGACACGCCGATCAGCAGCGGCAAGCCATCCACGCTGGCGCGACCAAGATCACGAAACAACTCGAGGTTGTGCTCCAGCGTCTTGCCGAATCCAAAACCAGGATCAAGAACCAGGCGATCATCGGCAATACCGGCCATCCGGCAACGAGCCACGATCGCAGAAAGAAAGTCTTCAACCTCCCCTACAACATCGTTATAACAAGGTGCTTGCTGCATGGTGCCGGGCTCGCCCTGCATGTGCATGACACACAAGCCACAGTTGCTATCAGCCACGACCTCCAGGGCACCCGGCCGCGACAGGCCGGCAATGTCGTTGATCATCGCAGCCCCTGCCGCCAACGCAGCCCGCATGACGGCCGGCTTGTAGGTATCGACAGAGACCGGAACGCCCCAGCTGGTTATCTCGCGCAGGATCGGGATCAGGCGGCGCAGTTCTTCGTCTTCTGGGGTGGGAATGGCCCCCGGACGGGAGGATTCGGCACCGATGTCGAGAATATCGGAGCCCGCGTCGAGTTGCTCCCGGGCATGGCGCAAGGCACGATCAATATCACCTACCAGGCCATCCCCGGAGAAGGAGTCGGGTGTCAGATTGACGATACCCATGACCAATGGACGATCAAGGGAAAGAAGATAGGAGCCGCAGCGTAATTGGGACATGGCAAAAGAAAAGGCCGGGAGATCGTCCCGGCCGGATTTAACTCAAGGATGTTCAGGCTGGAGCCGTCGCACTGGGCTCGGCACCCGGCGTGTCATTCGAAGCAGAGGAGCGCGAAGTCCCCTGAACCGGCTTCGGCGGACGCGGCGGCTTACCGGCCATGATGTCGTCGATCTGATCGGCATCAATGGTTTCCCAGTCGAGCAAGGCCTTGGTCATCGCCTCGACCTTGTCGCGATTCTCTTCCAACAGCTTGCGCGCCAAGGCGTACTGCTGATCGATGATGCGACGAATTTCGGCGTCGACCTTCTGCATCGTGGCTTCCGAAACGTTCTTGTGCTGCGTAACGGAACGACCAAGGAAAACCTCGCCATCGTTTTCACCATAAACCATGACGCCGAGGTCGGACATACCGTAGCGGGTGACCATGTCACGTGCCATCGAAGTGGCACGCTCAAAGTCGTTGGAAGCACCCGTGGTCATCTGGTTCATAAACAGCTCTTCGGCAATACGGCCACCGAACAACACGGCGATGCGGCTCATCAGGTATTCGCGGTCATAAGCGTAGCGATCCTGCTCCGGCAACTGCATGGTCAGGCCCAGGGCGCGACCGCGCGGGATGATGGTGACCTTGTGCACCGGATCGGATTTCGGAACCAGCTTGGCGACCACGGCATGACCGGACTCATGGTAGGCCGTGTTCATCTTCTCTTCTTCGGTCATCACCATGCTGCGGCGCTCGGCGCCCATCATAATTTTGTCCTTGGCCATTTCGAAGTCGTCCATGTCCACCAGGCGCTTGTTGCGGCGTGCAGCGAACAGGGCGGCCTCATTGACCAGGTTGGCCAGGTCGGCACCGGAGAAACCCGGCGTACCGCGAGCGATGACATCGGCCTTGACGTCGCCGGCGATCGGCACCTTGCGCATGTGCACCTTGAGGATTTCCTCACGGCCACGGATATCGGGCAGCGGCACGACAACCTGACGGTCGAAACGACCTGGGCGCAACAGCGCAGGGTCAAGGATATCCGGGCGGTTGGTCGCGGCAATCACAATGATCCCGGAATGACCTTCGAAGCCGTCCATTTCGACCAGCAACTGGTTCAGGGTCTGTTCGCGCTCATCGTTGCCCCCCCCCAGACCGGCGCCACGATGACGACCGACGGCGTCGATTTCATCGATGAAGATAATGCACGGCGCGTGCTTCTTGGCGTTCTCGAACATGTCGCGAACGCGGGCGGCGCCCACGCCAACGAACATTTCGACGAAATCGGAACCCGAAATGCTGAAGAAGGGAACCTTGGCTTCGCCGGCGATGGCCTTGGCGAGCAAGGTCTTGCCAGTACCCGGGTTACCGACCATCAGCACGCCCTTCGGAATGCGGCCACCCAACTTCTGGAACTTGGACGGATCGCGCAGGAAATCGACCAATTCCTGGACTTCTTCCTTGGCCTCGTCGCAACCGGCAACATCGGCGAAAGTGATGGTGTTCTGTGCCTCGTCAGTCATCCGGGCACGCGACTTGCCGAACGAAAAGGCACCGCCCTTGCCGCCCCCCTGCATCTGGCGCATGAAGAAGACCCAGACACCGATCAGCAGCAGCATCGGGAACCAGCTGACGAACAGGTTCATCAGGAAGGACGGCTCTTCTTCCGGTTTAGCCTCGATCTTGACGCCGTTCTTCAGCAGGTCGGACACCAGCCAGAGATCAGGCGGTGCGTAGGAGGTGATGCGCTTGCCTTCGCTCGTCGTCGCCTTCAGGGTACGGCCTTCCATGACCACCTTGGCGATGCGCCCGGCCTTCACCTCTTCGATGAATTGCGAATATTCGACGGCTCCCGTCGCAACCTGACGGCTGTTGAACTGGTTGAATACGGTCATCAGCACCAGGCCGATGACCAGCCAGATTGCCAGGTTTTTGAACATGTTGTTCAAGCTTGCTCTCCTTCTACAGCGTCGAGCGACAAAAATAGCATTCTAAACAAAACTCTCAACGCAATGTGCGACCAAGCAAATAAAGCTCGGCACTGCGATCGCGCGAAGCATCCGGTTTGCGCACCACAACCGTTTTGAAAGTCTCGCGCATCATCTTCAAAAAGGCCTCGTAGTCGCTCCCCTGAAATACTTTGACC
>CAZDRS010000104.1:0-7793 GCA_964507585.1 uncultured Dechloromonas sp. | reverse complement strand
GCCAACCTGATGAGCCTGGGCGGCCTGGCCATCGCCATCGGCATGCTGGTCGATGCGGCGGTGGTGGTGGTCGAGAACGTCGAGAGCGAACTCGCCCATGCCCCGGACAACCTGCCAACCCTGCACCTGATCTTCCGCGCCGCCCGCGAGGTAGCCGCGCCGGTGGCCTCGGGCATCCTCATCATCATCCTGGTCTTCCTGCCGCTGCTCACCCTGCAGGGGCTGGAAGGCAAGATGTTCGGGCCGGTGGCGCTGACCATCGTCTTCGCGCTCGGCGCCTCGCTGCTGCTGGCGCTGACCGTGGTGCCGGTGCTCGCCTCGTGGCTGATCAAGCGCGGCGCCCATGCCGAGCCGTGGCTGGTCAAAAAGCTGGCCGCCGCCTACGACCGCGTGCTGGCGTCGGCCCTGGCGCATAGCCGGCTATACGTGATCGGCGCCGTCGTCGCGCTGCTGGCCGCGGCAGCTGCCTTCGGCCTGCTGGGAAAAAGCTTCATGCCGGCCATGGACGAGGGCGACCTGATCATGCAGCTGGAAAAACTGCCCTCCATCGGCCTGGAACAGACCATCGCAGTGGACAGCGCGGTGCAGCGGGCAATCCTCGAACGCGTGCCGGAAGTGAAAGCCATCGTCGCCCGCGCCGGCTCCGACGAACTGGGCCTCGACCCGATGGGCCTCAACCAGACCGATACCTTCATGGTGCTCAAGCCGCGCGACACCTGGCGGCAGCCCGACCCGGCCTGGCTGGCCGACCAGTTGCGCGCCGTGATGGCCGACTTCCCGGGCATCGGCTTTTCCTTCACGCAACCGATCGACATGCGCGTTTCGGAAATGCTGACCGGCGTGCGCGGCGACCTGGCGATCAAGGTCTTCGGCCCCGATCTCGCGACGCTGAACCACCTGGCCGTCGAGATCGAAACGGTGGTCAGAAAGGTGCCGGGCGCCGAGGACACCTTCACGCTGAAGAACGATGGCGTGCAGTACCTGAAAATCGCCGTCGATCGCCTGGCTGCCGGCCGCTTCGGGCTGAATGTCGATGACGTGCAGAACGACCTGAAGGCGCTGCTCGAAGGCCGCACCGTCGGCACCGTGATCGAGCAGGGCCGGCGCGTGCCGCTGGTGCTGCGCGGGCCCGAGGCCCTGCGTGGCTCGCCGGCTGATTTCGAATCGCTGCGCCTGGCGCTGCCCGACGGCCACAGCGTGCCGCTGGCCAGCGTCGCCAAGATCGCGCGCATCGACGGCCCGGTCAAGGTGGATCGCGAGAACGCCCAGCGCTACGTCGTCATCCAGTCCAATGTCCGCAACCGCGACCTGGTCGGCTTCGTCGACGACGCCAAGGCCGCCGTCGCCCGCCAGGTCAAGCTGCCGCACGGCTACCGCCTGGCCTGGGGGGGCCAGTTCGAGAACCAGCAACGCGCCGCCGCCCGCTTGATGGTGGTGGTGCCGATTGCCCTGTTGCTGATCTTCTTCCTGCTCTTTTCCACCTTCCGCTCGGTACGCCAGGCGCTGCTGGTGCTCTCCAACATTCCGTTCGCAATGATCGGCGGCATCTTCGGCCTGCTGCTTTCCGGCGAATACCTGTCGGTGCCGGCTTCGGTCGGTTTCATCGCGCTGCTCGGCATCGCCGTGCTCAACGGCGTCGTCATGGTCACCTACTTCAACCAACTGCTGGCACGCGGCATGAGCCTCGCCGAGGTCGTCGTCGAAGGCGCCAAGCGTCGCCTGCGGCCGGTGCTGATGACCGCCAACATCGCCGCCTTCGGCCTGGTGCCCATGCTCTTCGCCAGCGGCCCCGGCTCCGAGGTGCAGCGCCCGCTGGCCATCGTCGTCATCGGCGGCTTGCTCAGCTCGACGGCGCTGACCCTCGTGCTGCTGCCCATCCTTTTCCGCCGCTTCGGTCTTGCGCCGACGGTTGCCACCCAGGAGAACGCCCATGGCTGACGTGCTGCTCACCCTGATCATGCCCGACGACGTGGCCCGCCACGTCGAAGACCTGCTGCTCTCGCGGCCCGATCTCGTGCCCGGTTTCACGGTCTCGAGCAACGAAGGCCACGGCAGCACCATCCCGCTGGTCGACGATGCCGAGCTGGTCGCCGGCCATTCGCCGCGCACGGTAATCCGCACCGTCGGCCCCGAGGCGGCCAAGCGCGAAGTGCTGGCCCTGATCAAGCGCGAACTGCCGCGCGCCAGCGTCTTCTATTGGCTGGTACCGGTCATCGCGGCGGGGCGCCTATGAATTCCCGACTTGGCCGATTCTTCCGGTTGGCCGTCGCCCTCGCCACCGGCGCGGCCGGCACCGCCCTGGCCAGCGAAGCGACCCCCAACCTGCCACCGACCGAAGCCGTCGTCCGCGCCCTGCGCGATGCGCCGCTGGTGCAAGCGGCCCGCGGCCAGATCGCCGCCGAGGAAGCACAACGCCAGCGCCTGGAAGCCGGCCCGCACGAATGGACAGTGCGTGTCGGCGGCCAACAACGCCGCACCCAGCCGGCCGGCAGCCCGAACGAACGCTATCCGGAATGGAATGCCGCCCTCGAACGCCCGCTGCGCCTGCCCGGCAAGGGTGCTGTCGACGCCCGTCTCGGCGCCCAGGGCGTCGCGTTGGCCGAAACCGGCTACGGCGATGCGCTGCACGAAGCCAGCCGGCAACTGCTGCAACGCTGGTTCGACTGGCTGCGCGAAACCGCCGGTGCCCGGCAATGGGCGCAGCAGGTCACGCTGCTCGACCAGCAGGCCAAGGCCGTACGCCGCCGCCAGGCCCTCGGCGACGCAGCGCGACTGGAAAGCGTGCAGGCCGATGCAGCGCTCGCCCAGGCCGAAAGCCAGCTCGCCCAGGCCCGTGTCCGCCAGCAGAACGCCGTCGAGGAACTGCGCCGCCGCTACCCCGGCCTGCCGCTCGCCGAGCCGGAAAGCATCGCCGAACCCGCCCCCGTCGACGGCCTGGCCGACGACTGGATCGCTGCCGTGCTCGAACACAACCACGAATGGGCGCTGGCCCGCGGCGAAGCCGAGCGCGCCCAGCTCATCGCCGAACGCAGCCGGCGCGACCGCCTGCCCGACCCGACGGTCGGCCTGCAGTTCTCCCGCGAGCGCAGCGGTGAGGAAAACGTCGTCGGCGCCTACGTCAGCATCCCGCTGCCCGGCGATGCCCGCCGCGCCAGCAGCGACGCCAGTGCCGCGCATGCCGCCGTCGCCGGCCACCAGGCCGAAGCGGTAAGGCAAAGAGTCAGCGTCGAAGCGGCCAGCCTGGTCAACGCGGCCGGCGCCGCCACCGCCAGCTGGCAAGCCGCCCGCAGCGCCGCCGAACGGCAGACCCGCAGCGCCGACATGCTCGCCCGCGCCTACCAGCTCGGCGAAGGCAACCTCAACGACCTCCTTGCCGCCCGCCGCCTGGCGAACGAAGCGCAACTCGCCGCCCGCCAGCAACAACTCGATGCCCTCTACCTGCGCTACCGTTTGCTGCTCGACACGCATCGTTTGTGGGATATTGATTGACCGATTTTCCATTCCAACGCGTCGGTTTTTGACCTCAACCATGGATAGAACAATGCAAAGCAATAACTGGAACCCGGCGATCAGGGCGCAGCACTGGCTGACCGTTCTGCTGATGATCTTGTGCGTCGGTGCCGTCTGGGGGCATGAGGCCTTCGACAAAACCGATCCCTTGCGCGCCCAGCTCATGCAACTTCACTTTCTCCTGGGCGGCGCAATTGGCTTGCTGACCCTGCTGCGCCTGGCGACACGTGCCTTCATCACCGGCCCGGCCCATGCGACGACGCCTACGCTTGCCCTGCTGGCCAAGCTGGGCCACCTGGGCATCTACCTGCTGATGCTGGCGCTCCCGGTATGCGGCTATATCGCCGTATCCGGCAAAGGCGTGCCCATCGATCTCCTCGGCTTGATCGAAATTCCCCCCCTCCCGGTTGGCAAGGAATGGGGAAAAGCCTTCAAGGAGCTCCATGAAGGACTGGCCAACGGCCTGCTTGCACTGCTCGCCCTGCACGTTGCGGCAGCGGTATTGCACGCTGTCGTGCTGAAGGACAAGGTGCTGCATTCGATGCTGGGAAGGGCCGACCGGTAAGCTCCCCCACTTGAAATTCCCTGCGATGCCCGGCCCTCGCCGCTAGAATCACCGCATGCGTATCCTGCTCGTTGAAGACGATCCCGAATTGGGCGACGGCCTGAGCGTTGGCCTGCGCCAGGCCGGGTTTGCCGTGGACTGGCTGCAGGATGGCGAGGCGGCCGACCGGGCCTTGCAGGCGGAGCGTTTCGACCTGGCGGTGCTCGACCTCGGCCTGCCGGGTATCAGTGGCATGGCGGTATTGCAGCGGGCCCGCCAGCGTGGGCTGGATTTGCCGATCCTGATCCTGACCGCCCGCGACGCGACCGGCGACAAGGTGGCCGGGCTGGATGCCGGGGCCGATGATTACCTGGTCAAGCCGATCGACCTCGACGAACTGGCTGCCCGCATCCGCGCCCTGACGCGGCGCAGCGCCGGCCGCGCCTCGCCGCTCTTGACCCATGGCGCCTTGACGCTCGACCCGGCGGCCCACCAGGTACTGCTCGCCGGCCGGCCGGTCGAACTGGCCGCCCGCGAATTCGCCCTGCTGCAATTGCTGCTCGAAAACCTCGGCCGCGTGCTGACCCGCAGTCAACTGGAGCAATCGCTCTACGGCTGGAACGACGAGCCGGACAGCAACGCACTCGAAGTACACATCCACCACCTGCGCAAGAAGCTGGGCAGCGAGCTGATCCGCACGCTGCGCGGTGTCGGCTACACCATTCCCAAATGAGCACCCGCTGGTTCTCGCTACGCCGCCGCCTGCTCGGCCTGTTGCTCGGCGGCGTCGCCGCGGCCTGGCTGGCAACCATGGTGTTCAGCTACATCGACGCCCACCACGAGGTCGACCAGATGTTCGACGCGCAGTTGGCCCAGGCGGCGCAAACCCTGCTGGCGCTGGCCAGCCACGACCCCGGGCGGGATATCGAGGAACTGGGCGATGCCGCGCACAAATACCAGCAGCGCCTGCATTGCCAAATATGGCGGCGTGACGGCGTGCTGCTGATGCGCTCGAAAAACGCCCCGACTTCGCCCCTGACCGAGGCGCCCGGTTTTTCCGAAACGCATGACAACAACGGCCACTGGCGCCATTTCAGCCAGTGGAACAGCGACCATAGCCTGCAGGTGCAGGTCAGCGAAGACCACCACATCCGCGATGACCTGATCGGCCACATTGCCTGGCGCCTGCTGCTGCCGGCCCTCTTCGGCCTGCCGCTGATCGGCCTGTGGGTCTGGCTGGCCACCCGCCAGGGCCTGGCCTCGCTCGACGACACCGCACGCCAGATTGCCGCCCGCGATCCACAGCAGTTGCAGTCGGTGCAACCGGCCATGGCGCCCGAGGAAATCCGTACCCTGCTCGAAGCCCTGAACGGCCTGTTCAGCCGCGTCGAGCAAACCCTGGAATCCGAGCGCCGCTTCACCGCCGACGCCGCACACGAACTACGCACCCCGCTGGCTGCCCTGCAGGCCCAACTGCAGGTTGCCCGCCGCGCCCGCAACGACGCCGAACGCGACCATTCGCTGCTCGCCATGCAAACCGGCCTGACCCGCGCCGCCCACCTGGTCGACCAGATGCTGCAACTGGCCCGCCTCGACCCCGAATCCGGCCTGCCGGAACCGATCACCGTCGACCTGGTGCCGCTGGTTGAATCGGTCTGTGCCGACCTGGGCCCGGCCCTGCTCGCCAAGCAACTGGAGTTCGACCTCGTCACCCCAGCGCAGGCAACGATCATCGGCCAGCCGGAATGGCTGCGCATACTGGCCCGTAACCTGATCGACAACGCCCTGCGCTACACCCCGGCAGGCGGCCAGTTGCGCGTAGAAATCAGCAACCGGCAAGGCGCCTGCACGCTGGCCGTCCACGACAGCGGGCCGGGCATTCCAGCGGCCGAACGCGACACCGTGCTCCGCCGCTTCCACCGCCTGCACCACGACAAAGCCTCCGGCAGCGGCCTCGGCCTGGCCATCGTCACCCGGATCGCCGAACTGCACGATGCCCGCCTGGAACTGGGCGACAGCCCGCTGGGCGGATTGGCGATAGCGGTTAGCTGGCCGAAACTCGACGATTAGCCATTCTTCGCGCCGTCGAGCCTGGGCCGCCGCTGCACCAATTGACTGTCATGCCTTCCAAATGACATCATCTCCCCTCCAAAAAGCCCATGGGGAGGGGAAATGCAGCGTTTCACATCTTTTTTCGCAGCCATTCTGATGGCCTTGAGCCTGGTCGGGTGCGCCAACCGGGCAACGGCCCGAATCGATCCGTCCAGCGACCTCAAGTCCGTGAAGACCATGCATGTGGTCAAAATACCGAATGAAACGGCCGGCATCAGCACCCTGATCGCCGACGACCTGCGCAAACGAGGCTACACCGTCAGCGAAAGTACCGAAAAAGTCGGCACGGTCGATGCCGTCGTCACCTACGTCGACCGCTGGATGTGGGATATCACGATGTATCTGCTGGAGCTGACGATCACGATCCGCGACGCGAAGACCGAATTCCCGATGGCTTCCGGCAATTCGCTGCACGGCTCGCTGACGCGCAAGTCGGCACCGGAAATGGTCGAGGAAGTCATGGGTAATATTTTCAACGAGGTGAAAAAATGAAAATCCGGAACATCCTGTCCCTTGCCTGCGCGGCCTTCCTGGTACTCAACCTGGCCGGATGCGCATCCTCGGCCAATAAGGAGGCCATGGTCGCTGGCGACCTGCAAACCCTGAAGAAACATGACCGCTCGCTCGCCGTTCGCACCGGCGGCGGCGCAGAAACCGGCGCGATGGACAGCAGCAACATCGCCGATGCCGATTTGAAAGCCGCCATCGAGGAATCGATTGTCCAGACCAAGCTGTTCAAATCGGTCGTCCAGGGCAAGGATGGCGACTACGACCTGGCCGTCAGCATCGTCCGGCTGGAAAAGCCGGTCTTCGGGCTGACCTTCACAGTCAACATGGAAGCGACCTGGGTGCTGGTCAAACAATCGGACAAGACTATCGTCCTGAAGAAAAGCATCCAGTCGACCAGCACGGCCACCTTCAGCGATGCCGCAGCCGCGGTGACACGCCTGCGCCTGGCGGTGGAAAGGGCAGCCAAGGCAAACATCGAACAGGGCTTGCAGGCGATCTCCGGACTGTCGCTGTAAGCCCCCGCGACACACCGAAACAGCGCGCCACCCGGCGCGCTTTTGCTTTCTGTGCCAGCCAAACTGCCTCGCCTATAATGTGCCTCTGCACAGGAGAACCCGCATGAGCTTTTTCAAACACCACGTATTCATCTGCACCAACCAGCGCGAGGGTGGCGAGCAGTGTTGCAACAACCTGGGCGGCAGCGACCTGTTCGCCTATGCCAAGGATCGCATCGGCGCCCTGAAACAGAATGGCCCCGGCGCCGTCCGCGTCAACAAGGCCGGCTGCCTGGGGCGCTGCGACAACGGCCCGGTGATGGTCGTTTACCCGGAAGAGACCTGGTACACCTGCATCGACAAGGAAGACGTCGAGGAGATCATTCAGGAACACCTGATCGGCGGCAAGGTCGTCGAGCGTTTGAAGATATAAGCCATGCGCGTCGTTGAAGAAAAGATTTTTGTCGATGGCCCGGCCGGCAAGATCGAGGTCATCATGGAGCGCCCGGATGCACCGAAGGGCATTGCACTGATCGCCCACCCGCACCCGCTGGGCGGCGGCGCCAATACCAACAAGGTGGCCTACACGCTGGCCAAGACCTTCACCAACCTGGGCTACGCCG
>CAZDRS010000103.1:0-7886 GCA_964507585.1 uncultured Dechloromonas sp. | reverse complement strand
CCTCCCCGATAACCGGCGAGGGGGTTTATGCTTTCTAATTACAGAAAAAAACGATTTAGTCTGACTTGCCCTTGCTTCGGCGAGGTGCAAGCACTTACAACTCAAGAAAGTCACCGACTTCGGCTGATCTGCTCATGGTGTCTGCGTAGCCTAAGTCGATTAGCGCACGCGTATAAGGCCTTTCGAAGAGTAAGTAGCTGGTCAATGTGCCGCTGCGCTTGCTCATGCCGCCGATCCCTCCCAGCATCATTTTCATTGCTGCCGGCAGGGCCTTTGCATGTTCCACTGCTATTCGCTCCAGGCGTTCGGATGGGGAAATAATCAGCGAGCGTATCGGGCGTAAAGGGATGTTGCTATTTGCCCTTATGTCAGGCGGAATGGCATTTAGCGTTCGATTGATGCGCTGCATCCGCTCAATGTCCACGGCCAGACTATCGAGAAATATGGTTGATAGTGCATGACCGGCGATTTGGGCGAGGGACGGATGGTCGTCTACTCTGCGGCGATCCTGGTGTTCGTTTTTCCGCCCGGCCCCTACGATCAACACCCGTTCAGCGCCGAGATGGATGGCCGGGGATAGGGGGGCTAATTGGCGCATCGATCCATCGCCAAAGAACTCGCGATGAATTTTCGTTGCTGGGAAAATGAATGGGATGGCGCTGGAGGCCAGGAGGTGATCTACCGTCAGCTTGGCCCGAATTCCTATGCGCTGGACACGTCGCCACGGTTCTGCGCTCGGGTGTCCTTGAAAGAAATTGATGTTGTCTCCCGATTCGTAGCCTGATGCTGAGACGCTGACGGCATGCAGCGCACCTTTTGCTATGGATCGCTCTATGCCGCGGAAATCGAGATGGTTGCTGAGTAACTGTCGTAATGGGGCGTTATCGAGCAGTGAACGTGGCGGATTGTGAAACAGCCAGCCCATGCTGAGGGCGGATAGCCAATGTGTTGCGGAAAGACCTATTGAAAGCGGGTCTGCGCGATAAATGTGTCCGGCATGCATGTTTCGCCAGAAATTGGCGAGGACGGATACGGCTTTGCTGAAGTTGTCTGCGAGGCAGGCGATGCTGGTTACGTTGATGGCACCGGCTGACGTGCCGCAGAGTATCGGAAAAGGATTATGCCGCCGATTGCTGGATAGTTTGGCGATGGCAAGCAGTACGCCAACCTGGTAGGCGGCTCGTGCTCCCCCTCCAGTGAGAACGAGCGCCGTTCTCGATGTATGGGCCGGTTGCTCGTGCATGGCAGGCCAGGAACTATCCTGCCGGGGGCCGCTGTGCGGCTGCTATGGTTTTGTTCCGCATATTCCCTCCACTTACATCGAAACCTGTCGATGCCCTATGCGTGGAGTATAGAGGGAAGCTGCGGCTTAGCTCAATCGCTGGCGTTGCGCAAAGCGTCGGCCCAGCAGTTGGGGGTTTCGTAGAGGCGAACTTGTTCGAGTCGGAGGTGGTTGCCGTAGGTGTCACGATAGACTGCATCTAGACGATCGAACGCAAGGTGGGCCAGGTTTTCTGCCGTTGGAACGCGATCCAGAATGACTGTCTTGTGGCCGGGCAGCGTATTCAGAAAATCGACGATCAGGTGGTCGCCGGCAAAAGCCAGGAAGGCGTGATCCCATTCGTCGACGAGATGTCGTTTTGCCAGTTCCTTGACGTGTGAAAAATCCATCACCATGCCGTTGGCGGCATCACCGGCCTTGTTGATGATGTTGCCCGAGAGGGTGATTTCGATGGCGTAACGATGTCCGTGCAGGTGGCGGCACTGACTTTTGTGATCGGGGATGCGGTGCCCGGCATCGAATTCGAGGCGGCGGGTAATCAACATGATGAATTGCTCAACAAGGTAGCCGTGGATTATACAATGGGGGATGCTTACCACCGAAGATCACAGCCGAGATAGTGCTGGCCTGCTTTACGTTTATCCCGTTGTCTCCCGGCGTGCCGGTGGCGTATCGATTGGGATAAATCTAAATCCGAACAATGCCTGCAATTGGGCATGTGTTTATTGCCAGGTTGAGAATTTATCGCGGGGAGGCCCGCCGCCGATTGATCTGGCACGCCTGGAGCGGGAATTGGTCGGTTTTCTCGATGGCGTTTTGCATGGCGACTTTATGACCCGGCATGTGCCGACGGAAGCCCGGCGTTTGGTCGATATTGCCTTTTCCGGCAATGGCGAGCCAACGAGTGCGGCTGAATTCGATGGCGCTGTTGCTTGTGTGGTTCGAGTTCTTGAGCGCTGCGGGCTTAAGGGGAAATTGCCTGTTCGCCTGATAACCAACGGCAGTTTGCTACATCGGAACAGCGTACAGCGTGGGCTTCAACTGTTGGCCGAAGCGGGTGGCGAGGTCTGGTTCAAGATCGACCGGGCGATAGATGATGAAGTGGCCGAAATAAACGGCGTACCGGGAAATTGTGCGCGTGTTTTGAAGAATTTGCAGATTTCGGCAGATATTGTGCCGACCTGGGTTCAAACTTGTTGGTTCGCAATGGACGGAAAGGCGCCATCCTCGGAGTCTCGGCAGGCCTATTGCGACTTGCTTCGCCACGTTGCCAACAAGATATGTGGCGTACACCTTTACGGGTTGGCCCGTGTATCGCAGCAGGCTGCTGCTCCGCGCCTCAGTGCGCTATCAGCCGAGGACTTGGCTGCTTTCGGTGCTCAGATAGAAAAGGAAACGGGCATCCGGGTTATCGTTTCCCCGTGATGCCCGTCGATTTGGGTCTTGCCATTGCCGGGCAAGATCAGGCAGCTTTCTTGGCGTGGCTGCGTGCAGACTTCTTCAGCGACTTGAACAGTTCTGGTTCCTGGCTCTTCAGATACTCGACCACTTCCCAGTCTTCGCGCTTGATGCTCTTGATGTCGACTTGTTCGACGTGAACCAGGCGCAGCAGCTCGCGAACCGGCTTTGGCATGTTACGGCCGCTTTCGTAACGGGAGCCGCCACTCTGGGTAACGCCCAGGGTAGACCAGAATTGCTGCTGGTTCATGCCCAGCTTGCGGCGGATTTCGCGGGCGTCGATTTTCTCGATGGTTTTGACCGTGCTCATACTCGTTCTCCTTAGGCAGATGTACTAGGCTTACCCAAGCATCGTAGTGATGTATGACTTAGGTAATATGGCGAAGTATATATATGCCTATGACGTTATGCAACTGGGAAACTGATTAAGTTTATTAAATATAGCGATAGCTTTTTTGATGCCTCGTGAAGTGTCTACTTCTGTCAATTTGGCATTTGCTCGTGCCGTACGATTCTTTCCCTATCGGTACGGATGTTTTAAGATCGTTCACATTCATAATTCATCAGCGGAGAGCATCATGCAGGTTCGGGAAATTCTGCGGGTCAAGGGCAGTGCCCTATTTACCGTGACGTCGCAACAGTCTTTGTCGGTCGCTATCGAATCCATGGCGGATCTTGATGTTGGCTCGCTGGTCGTCATGGATGACGGCAAGATGGTCGGTATGTTGACCTTTCGCGAAGTGCTGCAGGCGCTTCGAAAGCATGCCGCCGCATCGGCACAACTGACGGTGGGTGATGTCATGGTGCGGGATCCAGTAACCGCCTATCCCGACATGGAGGTGAACGAGTTACGCGGTTTGATGATCGAGAAGCACTCCCGTTATTTGCCTGTGCTCGACGGTGACGTGCTGATGGGGGTCATTTCCTTCCTCGATGTGGCCAAGGCCGTTCTGGAGGAGCAAAGCTTCGAGAACAAGATGCTGAAGAGCTACATCAAGAACTGGCCGAACGAGACGGCAGCAGGCTGAGTCGGGATTCCGTGTTGGACGAGGCGGCTGCGGCCGCCTTTTTCTTTGCAGGGTTGCGAAAAACCGTGATCGTGACGGCGTGGTAAACTGCCTGCCTCCTTCTGTTTTTCGGTTTTTCCATGTCCGGCAATACTTTTGGCACTCTCTTCACCGTGACTTCCTTTGGCGAGTCGCATGGCCCGGCGATCGGCTGTGTCGTCGATGGCTGCCCTCCTGGCTTGTCCTTGTCCGAGGCGGATATCCAGGCCGAGCTGGATCGGCGCAAGCCGGGTACCTCTCGTCATGTGACGCAACGTCGCGAGCCGGATACCGTTGAAATCCTGTCCGGTGTCTTTGAGGGCAAGACCACGGGAACGCCGATTGGGCTGTTGATTCGTAACCAGGATCAGCGCAGCAAGGACTATGGCAACATTGCCGAGACCTTCCGACCTGGGCATGCCGACTACGCTTACACGCAGAAGTACGGTTTCCGCGATTACCGTGGTGGCGGTCGTTCATCGGCGCGGGAAACGGCAGTGCGTGTTGCGGCCGGGGCGATTGCTCGAAAGTGGTTGAATGAGCGCTACGGGGTGACGATTCGCGGCTGGATGAGTGCGCTGGGGCCGATCGACATTCCCTTCCTGTCTGCCGACGACATCGACGGCAACGCTTTCTTTGCGCCTAACGCCGCCATCGTGCCGGAGTTGGAAGCCTATATGGACAACCTGCGCAAGTCACTTGATTCGGTCGGGGCAAAGATTACGGTGATGGCCGCTGGCGTGCCTCCGGGCTGGGGGGAGCCGGTGTATGACCGCCTGGATGCGGAAATTGCGTATGCGATGATGGGTATCAATGCCGTCAAGGGCGTCGAGATTGGCGCTGGTTTCGCGTCGGTTGCCCAGAAGGGCAGCGAGCATGGCGACGAAATGACGCCGCAGGGGTTTGCCAGCAATCATGCAGGTGGCGTTCTGGGCGGAATTTCGACGGGCCAGGACATCGTGGTGAATATGGCCATCAAGCCGACTTCGTCCATTGCGCAGGCTCGGCGCTCGATTGATCGGCAAGGGAATGCCATCGAGGTGGCGACGCAGGGGCGGCACGACCCTTGTGTAGGGATACGCGCAACGCCGATTGCCGAGGCCATGCTGGCTTTGGTTCTGATGGATCACGCCTTGCGGCATCGTGCCCAGTGTGGTGATGTGGTCTGCCAGACGCCGCGTATTTCTGGAAAAATCGCGTAGTATCTTTGCTTTTGCCGCCGTCCTGGCGGAATTTGCTTCAGGGAGAACAATATGCAAATCGAACATCACGATCTCCATCAGGAGTTGCCGGAATTCGTCGACGCCATTGATGTGCTAAAGGGCGGTAATGCGCATTTCGCCAAGTTGTACGCCAGCTACAACCGTCTGACCGGCAAGGTCGAGGATCTGGAAGAGCATGACATGCCGGTGGCTGATTTCACCATCGAGGACATGAAGAAGCAGCGCGTCAAGCTGAAGGACGAGCTCTACCACATGCTGCTGGCCTATCGCGCCGGCCAGCAAGCCGCCAAGTAAGGTCGGCCTCGCCCGGGAGTGCATCCGGTAGAATTGCCGGATGCAAGCTTTGCCCTATTGGCGCCTCTCGGGCTATTACTTTTTCTACTTTGCCTTTATCGGGGCATTTTCGCCCTATTTTGGGCTTTATCTCCAGTCGCTGAAATTTTCTGCCTGGGACATCGGCTTGCTGACGTCGCAGATGCAGTTGATGCGCTTGTTCGGCCCCTACCTGTGGGGCTGGCTGGTCGATCGTTTCGGGCGCCGCCTGGCCATCATTCGCTTGGCCGGAGCGATTGGCCTGGCTGGATTCTCGGCCTTTTTCTGGCTGGACAAGCTGCCCGGCATGTTGCTGGCGATGGCGGTGCTTGCCTTCTTCTGGAGTGCAGCCCTGCCGCTGGTCGAGACCCTGACCTTCGACCATTTGCGCGAGGAGCGCGGGCGTTATAGCCGAATCCGCCTATGGGGTTCGGTTGGCTTCATTGTCGCGGTCATGGCGACCGGTGCTTTGCTCGATGTCGCACCACCGGTCGGCGTGTTGTGGGTGTGCTGGTCAATTTTGCTCGGCATTCTGCTCTATGCCATGACCCTGCCGGAGGCCTCGCCGTTGGCGCACGTTCGCGCGGAGCTGCCGATCGGCGATATCCTGCGCCAGCAGAAGGTCAAGGCGCTGATGGCGGCGTGCTTTGCGATGTCCGCCGCACATGGCGCCTTTTACGTTTTCTATTCCATTCATCTTGATGCCCATGGTTACGCCAAGACCGAGGTTGGTCTGTTGTG
Source organism: uncultured Dechloromonas sp. (assembly GCA_964507585.1). Classification (GTDB taxonomy): domain Bacteria; phylum Pseudomonadota; class Gammaproteobacteria; order Burkholderiales; family Rhodocyclaceae; genus Azonexus. Next base: position 1,824 of record CAZDRS010000103.1, on the reverse strand, counting down.
GTCGCTCGGGGTGCTGGCTGAAATTGTCGTCTTCGTCTTCATGGCGCGCCTGGCGCGGCGGTTTGCGCTGCGTACCATCCTGCTGGCCTGCTTTGCGGCGGCCGTCGTGCGTTTCGCGCTGATGGGCTGGGGTGTCGAATCGCTGGCGATCATGGTTTTCGTGCAATTGCTGCACGGGCTTACCTTTGGCGCCTATCACGCGTCGGCAATTGCTGCGGTCAATCAGTGGTTTCCGGGTAAAACGCAGGGGCGTGGGCAGGCCTTGTATTCCAGTCTGTCATTCGGCGCTGGCGGTTTGCTCGGCGCCTTGGTCAGCGGGCGAACCTGGGATTGGCTGGGCTCCGGCTGGACATTCACGCTCGGTTCCGTTTTTGCATTGATCGGTCTGCTACTGATCTGGCGCTGGGTTCCGGCGGCTGCGCCGGGCTTGATGGCGCTGCCTTCCGGGCGGCAAAAAGTTGGCGATCCTGTGCAATAATTCAACGTTTTACGGCTCACTTTAGGTTCCATGTCGAAGACCCTTTACGACAAGCTCTGGGAGAATCATGTCGTCCATCAGGAAGCGGATGGCACGGCTCTTCTCTACATCGACCGTCACCTCGTGCACGAAGTGACCAGCCCGCAGGCCTTCGAGGGCCTCAAGCTGGCCGGGCGCAAACCGTGGCGCGTTTCTTCCATCGTCGCGACGCCGGATCACAATACGCCGACCGACCATTGGGATGAAGGTATCAAGGATCCGATCTCGCGCCAGCAGGTCGAGACGTTGGATGCCAATATCCGCGAAGTCGGTGCTTTGGCCTATTTTCCCTTCAAGGATCAGCGCATGGGCATTCTCCATGTCGTTGGCCCGGAAAACGGCGCGACCCTGCCAGGCATGACGGTCGTCTGCGGTGACTCGCATACCTCGACGCATGGCGCCTTCGCCTGCATGGCGCACGGTATCGGGACATCCGAGGTCGAGCACGTGCTGGCCACGCAATGCCTGTTGCAGAAGAAGTCGAAAACCATGCTGGTTGCCGTCGAAGGCAAGCTGGGCAAGGGCGTGACCGCCAAGGATGTGGCACTGGCCATTATCGGCACCATCGGCACGGCCGGCGGTACGGGCTATGCCATCGAGTTCGGTGGCAGCGCCATCCGCAGCCTGAGCATGGAAGGTCGCATGACCTTGTGCAACATGGCCATCGAAGGTGGGGCTCGCCTCGGTTTTGTGGCGGTTGACGATACGACGATCAACTACCTGAGGGGCCGCCCCTTCTCGCCGACCGGCGAAACCTGGGACAAGGCCGTTGCCTACTGGCGTACCCTGCATTCCGATGCCGGGGCGCAGTTCGATCGCGTAGTAACCCTGAAGGCGGAAGACATTCGCCCGCAGGTGACCTGGGGCACTTCGCCGGAGATGGTTGTTGCTGTCGATGCCGTGGTGCCCGATCCGGCCAAGGAAGCCGATCCGGTCAAGCGCGAGGGCATGGAGCGCGCCCTGCAGTACATGGGCCTCAACCCGAATACGCCGGTCAAGAGCATCGCCATCGACAAGGTTTTCATAGGCTCATGCACCAATTCTCGCATTGAGGATTTGCGTGAAGCCGCATCCGTGCTCAAGGGCCGGCATGTTGCTGCCAACGTGAAGTTGGCGCTGGCTGTTCCGGGGTCGGGCCTGGTCAAGCGCCAGGCAGAATCGGAAGGTCTGGACAAGGTTTTCGTCGCCGCCGGTTTCGAATGGCGCGAGCCGGGATGCTCGATGTGTCTGGCCATGAACGCTGATCGCTTGGAGCCGGGCGAGCGTTGTGCCTCGACGTCGAATCGCAATTTCGAAGGTCGCCAGGG
>CAZDRS010000102.1:0-8026 GCA_964507585.1 uncultured Dechloromonas sp. | reverse complement strand
GACCACGCCATCACCAGCACGATCAGCCGCACCATCATCACCCACGGCTGCACCCAGCTGATGGTGCTATCGATGCTGATCTTCGGCGGCGAAACCCTGCACTACTTCGCCATGGCCCTGACCATCGGCATCTGCTTCGGCATCTACTCCTCGGTGCTGGTCGCCAGCCCGCTGGTCATGTGGCTGGGTGTCTCGCGCGAGCAGTTCATCGCCAAGCAGAAGAAGGTCGTCGAGGGTGCCACCGAGGACGGCGCCGTGGTCTGATCGCCATAGCTCGGCTAATCCAAACGAAGGGCTCCCCGCGGGGAGCCCTTTTTGTTGTTGCCGACCGCTGTCGCCACCTTGTCGATACCGGATTACTCCGCAGCCGCGAAGAAGTCACACTGTTAAATTCAATAATAGGCATAATAATTGCCAATATTGTCAGAATTGGGTCAATTCATGCGCTCGTTCAAATTGACGACTTCCTTCGCGCTGATCTCGCTGCTGCTCATCGCGCTGGCCGGCGGCACCATGCTGCAGCTAATACGCCAGATCGAACTGCGCGATATGTCGGAGATGGCCGAAACCCGCAACATCGGCATGACGCAGATTCTCGGCCGGGTGCTGCGCAACGATATCGATGGGCTGATTGCCGCGGTGCAGGGGCAAAGCCCGCAGGAATTGCAGAATCTCTTGCAAACCCGCGTCCTTGGCGAGAAAGTGACCACCCTGATCCGCGGTTCGGAGATCGTCAAGGTCAAGCTCTACACCCCCGACGGCCTCACCGTCTATTCGACGCAACACACACAGATTGGCGAGGACAAGCGCGACAACGTCGGTTTTCTCGCCGCCCTGGGGGGGCACCCGACCAGCGAACTGGTGCATCGGAAAAGCTTCAGCACCTTCGAGAAGACCATCGAGGACATCGATCTCGTTTCCTCCTACGTGCCGATCACGGACAACGGCAAGGTCGTCGCCGTTTTCGAACAGTACCAAGACGTCTCCCGAACCCTGGCGCAAACCAATGCAACGCTGCGACTGATCGGCGCCCTGCTGTTCGGCATCCTGGGCGCGCTTTACCTGACTCTGCTGCTAATCGTCCACCGGGCCCAGAAGGCGATCGGCCGGCAAGCCGAACTGCTCGAAGCGAACAACCGCGAACTGGATCGGCGCGTTGCCGAACGAACCCGGGAACTGCATGCGGTCATCGACGAAACCCCCTACCCCGTCATCCTGAAGGACAAGGACGGGAAATTCGTACTCTGCAACGAAGCACTGGCCCGGCTCTACAACACCACGCCGGGGCGCATGGTCGGCAAGGACGATGGCGACTTCGGGGTACCCAAGGAAATGTCCGATGCCTTCCGCGACAACGTGCTCGGCATCATGGCGCGCGGCGAGACGGAAATCGTCTTCGAGGACAGCGTCGATGCCGCGACCGGCGAAGTGCACCATTACCGCTCGATCAAGCATCCTTTCAAGAATGCCGCCGGCGAAAACCAGATCCTGGTGATCGCCATCGACATCACCGATATCCGCCAGGCCCAGGCACGTGCGGAAGAAAGCGAAAAGCGCCTGGCCTATGCCCTGGACGCGACCGGCGAGGGCGTTTGGGACTGGAACATCCCGGCCCAGATCGTCCAGCACAACACCCAGTGGTGCCGGATGATGGGGCTGGACGACAGCAAGACCCAACACTCGATGCAGTTCTTTTCCTCGCTGCTGTTCGAGGAAGACAAGGCCGGCGTCATCCGTGCCATTGAAGACTGCCTGAACGGCAAACAGGAGTACGTCAGCGAACATCGCATGATGCGCCCGGACGGCAGCCTCATCTGGGTGGAAGACCGCGGACGCGTCGTCGAACGGGACGATGCCGGCAAACCGGTGCGGATGGTCGGCAGCGTCCGCGACATCGGCGAACGCCGGGCGATGAACGAAAAGCTCCAGGCCTATAACGAGCACCTGGAGGAACTGGTCTCGGAACGCACGGAGCAACTGGAGCAGGCGCGCAACGAGGCCGAGCGGCTGGCTGGGGTAACCGCCCAGTACCTCGACGAACGGAGCAAGGCCCTGTCGCTGGTCGAAGCCACTCTGGAAGCGACCGACAACGGCATCATGGTTGTCGACCTCCAGGGCGAGATTCGTTCGGCCAACCACCGCTTTAATGCGATGTGGAACATTCCTCCCGAGCTGCTGGCGACGCGCAACGCCGAAAAACTCCTCGCCCACATCCTCGATCAACTGATCAACCCGGAGTACTTCCTGAACAAGGTGAAATTGCTGTTCAGCAAGCCGGCCGGCACCTCGCGCGACACCCTGCACCTGCGCGACGGCCGGGTCTTCGCCCGCTTCTCGCACCCGCAGCGCATCGGCGACGAAATCGTCGGGCGGGTCTGGAGCTTTCTCGACATCACCGACCAGCATCAGGCCGAGCAGCGTGTCCTGCAGCTTTCCGAAGCCATCAGCAAGGAACTGGAGCAAGCGGAATTCCAGCGCGGGCAGTTGCACGCCTTGCTCAGCTCGATTCCCGAACTGGTCTGGATGAAGGATCTGAACGGCGTATTCCTGACCTGCAACCCGGCTTTCTGCGAACTGCTGGGTGCTCCGCCATCGGAAGTGCTCGGCAGAACCGACCGCGATTTCTTCCCCGAGGAAATGTCCGCCCAGTTTCGCGCCGACGACCGCGCCGCGGCGGAAAGCGACGGCCCGCTCATCTACGAGGAATGGGTCACCTACCGGAGCGACGGGCATCGGGTGCTGCTGGAGACCATCAAGACCGCCGTACGCGGACGCGACGGCAAGCTGATCGGCGTTCTCGGCGCCGCCCGCGACGTCACCAAGACCCGGCAACTGCTCGACGAGCTGCAGACGGCCCGGGTTCAGGCCCAGCAGTCCGAGCAGGCAAAAGGCGCCTTCCTGGCCAACATGTCGCATGAAATCCGGACACCCATGAACGCCATCATCGGCATGGCCGACCTGTGCCTGGCCACGCCGCTCAACGACCGGCAGCACAACTACCTGGACAAGATCAAGTCGGCATCGGAAACCCTGCTGCGCATCATCAACGACATCCTCGACTTCTCGAAAATCGAGGCGGGCAAGCTGGAGGTGGAAAACACGCCCTTCGTCCTCGAAACGGTTTTCGACCAGCTCTCGGGCATCGTCGCGCTGCGTGCCGAAAAGCAGGGCATCGAACTCTCCTACGACATTGACGACGACACCCGCTTGCTGATTGGCGACCCGCTCCGGCTGGGCCAGATTCTCACCAATCTGGTCACCAATGCGCTGAAATTCTCGGCGGGTGGCGACGTGGTCGTCCGCGTCGAGACGGCCCAGGTCGGCGAGAAGGAGATCGAACTGCACTTCGCCGTCAGCGACCAGGGCATCGGCATGAGCGAGGAACAGGTCGCCAAACTGTTCCAGCCCTTCATGCAGGCCGACCTCAGCACCACCCGGCGCTATGGCGGAACGGGGCTCGGACTGGCCATCAGCCACCATCTGGTCAACATGATGAACGGCCGCATCTGGGTCGACAGCACGCTCGGCAAAGGCAGCACCTTCCACTTCACGATCCGCCTGGAGGATGCCGGCCCCGACCGGCGAACCGGCATCGCCGAAATGGCAGCCGGCCTGGCCGAACATGCTGACAAACCCATCCTGATCGTCGACGACAACCCGATCGCGCTGCACATCCTGGCGCATCTGATCAACCAGCTCGGGCTGCCGGTCGTCACCGCGCGCAGCTGCCAGGAGGCCATCGCCCACGCCAATGCCGATCCGGTACCCCAATACCTGGCCTGCTTCATCGACTGGCGAATGCCTGAAAACGATGGCATATCGACCATCCGGGAGTTGCGCAAGACGCTGGCCGGGCGGAGCCTTTCAGCGCCTCCGCCGATGATCCTGGTTACCGCCTTCAGCCACCATGAGGAACTCAACGATATCGGCCACGAGATCGACGGCTTGCTGGCCAAGCCGGTCAGTTCGCGCCACCTTTATGTCGAACTGGCACGTTGCCTGGGCGTCATGCGCGGCGAGGCGCCGATCATCGAGCGGCGACGCAGCAAGACGCTCCAGTGGTCTCGTTTCCGCGGCCTGGATGTTCTGCTGGTCGAGGATGTCGAAGTCAACCAGGAAGTCATCACCGAACTGCTGGGCAATGCTGGCTTGTCCGTGCGCCTGGCGAAAAATGGCGAGGAAGCCTTGCTGGCCGTTGCCGAACAACGCCCGGATCTGATCCTGATGGATTGCCAGATGCCGGTGATGGATGGCTACACCGCTACCGCCAGGCTGCGAGAAGACCCCGCCAACAGCGACCTTCCCATCATCGCGCTGACGGCCAATGCCATGCTGAAGGATCAGGAGCGCTCCCTGCTGGCCGGCATGAATGCACACGTCTCCAAGCCCATTCGCCTGGAAGCGCTCTACCAATGCATGTTGCAGTGCCTACCCGACCGGGCACACAACTGGGAGCCGATCCCGTCGGATAACGCGTCGCCGCCTGCGCAGCCGGATATTCCGTCCTTCCCGGGCATCGACCAGGCTGTCGGACTCGCCCACGTAGGCGGACGAACCCCGCTCTTCCTACGGATATTGAAGCAGTTCCGGGACAACCAGGGCAGCCGGTTCAGGCAGCTGTTCGAGGCCGCGATGGCCGCCGAGGACTGGGAGACCATGGTTCGCCTCGCCCATTCCTTGAAGGGCGTCGCCCAGACGCTGGGCGCCTTCGATCTCGGGGAATCGGCCATCCGCCTGCTGGATGCAAGCGACAGCCGGGCCACGGAGCGCATCGACGCCATCCTGCCCAAGGTGCTGAGCGACCTGCATTGCGTCGTCGCCGGCCTGCACGATGTCGATCGCCTGATCGACTCCCTGCACGGCGAAAGCCGGGGCATGACGGCAAACTGCGCGGAACGCCTGGGCTCCCTGCGGGACAAACTGCAGCAGAACGATACCGAGGCCAGCGAGCTGGCCCTGTCGATCGCCCCGCAGTTCGCCGGGTCGCCCTACAGAAACGACTGGCAGAACATTGCCGACGCCATCGACCGCTTCGACTTCGCTGCAGCCCTGACGGCCCTCGACACGCTGATGGCCAGCTTCAAAAACAGCGGAACGGAAACCTAGGGCTCAATCACCATGTCTGCAGCGTCTCTTCCCACCTTGCTCATCGTCGACGATGTTCCGGAAAACATCGCCACCCTCTCCGGAGCCTTGCGCCAGCAATATCGCGTCATATTCGCCACCAATGTGCTAATGGCTCTGGACATCATCCGCCGCCAGGCCATCGACCTGATCCTGCTCGACGTGATGATGCCCGACATGGACGGTTACGAGGTTTGCCGCCGGCTGAAGGCCGATATCGTGACCCGGAACATTCCGGTCATCTTCGTCACGGCGCTCGGCGAAGACAGCGACCAGGCAAAAGGGCTGGAACTGGGTGCCGTCGATTATCTCCAGAAGCCCTGCGCCCCGGCCATCGTCCGCCTGCGGGTTCAATTGCACCTGGAACGGCACAATCAGCGGATGGCCCTGGAGCATCTGGTGCGCGAGCGTACTGCCGAACTGGCCAAGACGCGGATCGAGATCGTTCGCCGCCTGGGGCGAGCGGCGGAATACCGCGACAACGAAACCGGCATGCACGTCATCCGCATGAGCAACGCGGCCCGGCTGCTCGCCCTCGCCGCCGGTGTTTCAGCCGCGCAAGCCGATATCCTGCTGAACGCCGCGCCGATGCACGATGTCGGGAAAATCGGCATTCCGGACAGCATCCTGCTCAAACCCGGAGCGTTGAACGATACCGAATGGGCGATTATGAAAACTCACACCAGCATGGGCGCCGAGATTATCGGCAACCATCCGTCGGAACTGATGCAGATGGCGCGCACCATCGCCCTGACGCATCACGAGAAATGGGATGGCAGCGGCTACCCGAACGGGCTGAAAGGCGAGGAAATTCCGCTTGAAGGCCGGATCGCGGCTATTGCCGATGTCTTCGATGCCCTGACCAGCGTCCGGCCCTACAAACGTGCGTGGACGAGTGCCGAGGCAATCGCCCACATACGCGAGGAGTCCGGCAAGAGTTTCGACCCGAGCCTGGTTCCGCACTTCCTCGAACTGATTCCGCTGATCGAGACATTCGGCGAAACCTACGCGGATCGTCCTCACCTCACGGCAGGTTAAGGCGGAGCCCTCGATCTTGAGGCATAGCCCCGGGCTGGCCGCCTACCAGTTCGGCGTCTCGGAGGCAGCCGAGGGCGGCGGTTCCGGCAACCAGACACCGCTCGCGCCATAGGCTGCCGCTGAAGCGACCAGCAGTGCGACGACGAGCGCGACAAGGCCGCCGCCGCGTGCCGGCTCTCCGTCGGCATCGTCCTTCCAGCCGGTGATCATCGGCTTCAACAGCTTCTGCTTTTTGACGTGGCCGTAGAAGCCGATCGCGGCCACGTGCAGCACGACCAGCGCAATCAGCCCGTTGCCCAGCAGATGATGCAGCCCGGTCAGGCGGTTGCTCACTTCACGCGCGACAAGGTCGGCAAGCGGCCCGGTGAAGGCGATGTCATCGTTGGCGAACAGGCCGGTGGCGACTTGCACGGTCAACAGGAAAATCAGGCCGAAAACCGAAAGCGCCCCGAGCGGATTATGGCCCTCGCCCGCCCAGCGTCCAGCCAGGTAGGCCTTGATCTTGGCCGGCGTCGGGAAGAACTGGGCAAAGCGGGCATAGGTCGAGCCGACGATGCCCCAGACGATGCGAAACGCCAGCAACCCGACGATGAAGAGCCCGATCCGGCCGTGCCAGTCGATCAGGTTGCCGCCCACCTGCCCGGTGACCACGGCGGCCCCGACGGCGAGTGCGAGCGACCAGTGGAACAGGCGGGTCGGCAGATCCCAGAGAAGAATTCGTTTGCTGTTCATGCGTATTCCTGAAAGGCGTTCCGCCAATGAAACAGGCGCCCGCGGGCGCCCGTCGATCCGCTGGCTGCGGGGTTTAACGCTTGGCCTTGAAATCGTCGTGGCAGCCCTTGCAGGTGCCGCTCAGCTTGCCGAGCTGCGTGCCAACGGCGGCGGCATCGCCGGCCTGGGCGACCTTGGCCATCTCGTTGGCTTCCTTGTTGAACTCCATGGCCGCCTTGCCGAGCTTTTCCTTGTCGGTCCAGATGTTGGCCTTGGCGCGGGTTTCCTCCCAGCCCTTGCCCTTGTCGGTACCCGGCAAATACAGGGCGCCCATGCCGGAATTGGCGATGGCCTGAATGGCGTTGGCGGCCTTGATCACTTCTTCCTTGTTGTAGCTGCCGCCCTCGACGTTCATCTTGATGCGGGCCATGTTCCAGGCCATGAAGCCGTAACCGGACTGGCGGAACTTGATGGCGTCTTCCGGTTTGACCTGGGCGAGAGCGGAACCGGCCAGCACGGTGGCAAGCAGGGCGAGAACGAGCTTGGTCTTCATTATTGATCTCCGTTGTTGGTTGGGAATGCAGTGTGGCAAACCGTGTACGTAGCCCGCCACCGATTTATTCCACGCAAAATTATAGCCACCCGACATGACACCGGGTGGCTATCTCGCCGACAGTTTTGTAACAGCGCTTGCGCGGCCGTCACCCGTCGGTATCAGACCGCGAAAACGTGCTTGACGCGCAAAGCCGGCGAACCGGATTCGATGGCCAGCAGGCGGGCGATATTCGGGTGCTTGCCCGGGTTGGTGCGCTCGTCCTCGGTATGCTCGGCAAAGATTTCCAGACCTTTCTTCGCGGCCTCGGCGTTGATCGAACCGTAGGTCTGCGCCAGGTGGTTATAGACCGCCAGCGAACCCTGGCTACCCGGCTTGTTCTCGATGATCGCCGCGACGTTGCCGTCGGCATCGAGCAGGTTGATGGCAGCCAGGTGCGAGATGCCCGGCAGTTTCTTCAGGTTTTCAGCAAAGGACATATTTAGTTGCTAGTGCTTAGTCGCTAGTTATTAGCGGGGGTTTGAAATGGCTCGGCGGTGCCTCGTTAGGGCCTGTTCACAGTACCCGATTTGTGTTTATATCCTGGAATTTGGATGTTGA
>CAZDRS010000101.1:5768-8042 GCA_964507585.1 uncultured Dechloromonas sp. | reverse complement strand
TCGACGGTGCCCTGTTGCACGGCATCCAGCGCCTGCAGGCCGGGAACGATCTCGCCGCCCGGGAAAACACGGATGTCGAACTTGCCGCCGGTCATTTCACGCAGGCGGTTGGCCAGCACCTCGGCGCCACCGTAGATGGTGTCCAGGCTCTTCGGGAAGGAAGAAGTCAGACGCCACTTGATGGTCGGGGCAGACTGGGCGATGGCCGGAGCGGCCAGGGTGGTTGCGGCACCGGCTGCGGCACCGACAGAAGCTTTTTTCAGAAAATCGCGACGTTGCATATTGTCTCCTCCAGGGGGGTAAGTCACGTCAAGCCTATTGGCTGATCGTATTCTTCACCATTCCGGAAGGTTTTGCGAATCGTGGAAAACCCTAACCGCCGACTTATTCGCCGGCAACGGTCATGCGGTCGACCATGATCGAACCGGTCTGCTTGGTGCCGCGGATCTGCACATCGTTGCCGACGGCGACGATACCGGCCAGCATGGCCTTCAGATTGCCGGCGATGGTGATCTCCTCGACCGGATGCACGATTTTGCCGTTTTCCACCCAGTAGCCGGCGGCACCGCGCGAGTAATCGCCAGTCACGTAGTTGATGCCGTGGCCGAGCAGCTCGGTGACCAGCAGGCCACGCCCCATCTGGGCAAGCAGGCCGTCGAGATCGTACTGGCCGGGCTGGATGATCAGGTTGTGGCTGCCGCCGGCATTGGCCGTGGTCTGCATGCCCAGCTTGCGGGCCGTGTAGGCGCTCAGGAAATAGCCCTGCAGGATGCCATCGGTCACGATGTCGCGATCGCGCGTCGCCACGCCATCGCTGTCGAAGGCTGCACTGCCCAGGCCGCAGGGGATATGCGGCCGCTCGGCGATCTGCACGAATTCCGGCATCACCCGCTTGCCAAGGTGGTCGATCAGGAACGACGACTTGCGATACAGCGCCCCGCCGCTGGCGGCATGCACCAGGCTGCCGAGCAGGCCGCCGGCCAGCGGTGCCTCGAAGATGACCGGGAATTCGCCGGTCTTCACCTTGCGTCCCCCGAGGCGTGCCACAGCGCGTTCCGCCGCAATCCGTCCGACCTGTTGCGGCTTGTCGAGGTGGGCGGCGTCGCGATGCGTAGTGTACCAGTCGTCGCGCTGCATGGCGTCCTGCTCGCCGGCAATGACCGAGCAGGAAATGTAATGGCGGGAGGTCGGATAGCCCCCCATGAAGCCCAGGCTGTTGGCCGACACGAAATGGGCCTGCTGCGTGGAGATCGAGGCACCCTCCGAGTTGCTGACCAGCGGGCTGGCATCGAAAGCCGACTGCTCGCAACGACGGGCCGTCTCGATCGCCTCCTCGACGCTCAGCGCCCAGGGATGGTACAGATCGAGATCGGGGCAATCCTTGGCCATCAGCGCCGCATCGGCCAGGCCGGCACAATCGTCCTCGGCCGTGAAGCGGGCGATGTTCAGCGCCGCCTCGACCGTTTCACGCAGCGCCTGCGCCGAGAAGTCGGAGGTACTGGCGCAGCCCTTGCGCTGGCCGGAATAGACCGTGATGCCGATGCCCTTGTCGCGATTGAATTCGATGGTCTCGACCTCGTCGCAACGCACCGTCACCGACTGCCCGAAGCCTTCCGACACGTCGACTTCACAGGCCGTCGCCCCCTTGTTGCTGGCGTGTTTGAGCACATCCTCGGCAAGTTGCTGCAGGGTGGCGAAGGCGTAGGAAAATGCGGCAGTTTCGGACATGGAAGGGGCGTCGAAGCGGGAAAATCGCTATCATAACAGCCCGCCATTGACCGCTCCCGATTGGTTTCCATGCAAGACGAAGATTTCACCGAAGACACCGGCCGCCCCTCGAAAACCAAGCAGAAGGAGGCGATGCACGAGTTGCGCGACCTCGGTGCCGAACTGGTCGAACTGTCCGTCGGCCAACTGAAACGCCTCAAGCTGCCGGAAAACATTTTCGATACGGTACGCGAGTGCCAGAAGATCACCGCCCACGGCGCCCGCCGCCGGCAGATCCAGTACCTCGGCAAGCTGATGCGCGGCGTGGACGACGAACCGATCCGCGCCGGCCTGGCCATGCTGCGCGGCGAATCGGCCGCCGAAACGGCACGCCTGCATCGCCTGGAGCGCTTCCGTGTCCGCCTGCTGGAAGACGAGGCTGTCCTTGCCGAAATCGCCGCCCAGTGGCCCGGCGTCGATTTGCAGCACCTGCGCACCTTGCGTCGCAATGCGCTGAAGGAAAAGGAAAACAACAAGCCGCCGAAGAACTTCCGCGCCATTTTCCAG
>CAZDRS010000101.1:0-5668 GCA_964507585.1 uncultured Dechloromonas sp. | reverse complement strand
AGCAGGCGCTGATCATCAACCTGCCCGGCCAGCCGAAGTCGATCAAGGAAACGCTCGAAGGCGTGCGCGCTGCCGACGGCGCGGTCAGCCACGTCGGCATCTTCGCCGCCGTGCCTTACTGCATCGACCTGATCGGCGGGCCTTACGTCGAAACCAACGAGGCCGTCATCAAGGCCTTCCGCCCCAAGTCGGCCATCCGTCCGAAATAAACCGCCGTCAGGCGGCGCCCAACACCGTGCAGCGATAACGCGCCAGCTCGTAATCAGTCGCCTGTTCGAGCAAGGTCACCGGTTCGAGCAGGAAACGCTTGCCACCGCAGGCGTATTCGAGCGATTCGCGCGGCGAGAAGGAGCCGAAGGGCAGGATCACGCGCAACTCGTCCGGCGCATTGCCATCGAGCAGCAGCAAGGCTGGCGTTGCCGCCGCCGCACCATAGCTGGAGGCCGAGCGCACTCGCACATCGTGGGCTTCGGCCCGCCGAGACAGCGCCTCGATGCCCACCCGCGCCTCGGTGTCGGACAGCCGGTGATAGCGGCGAATGACGCCGACCAGCCAGTTGTCACCGCCCTCCGGCTGCATGGCGATCAGGGCACTGACCTTCAACCACTCGCCCGGCACCTCACCGATGACGGCGCCGAAACCGCCGCGACTGACGTTTTCGACCACCCAGCTTTCGATCGGCAAACCGGCTGGCCGACCGCCGAATTCACCTGAGAAGACGACGAAGGCATTGATCAGCCCGGGCAAGACCGACATCCGGTGCATGACGCGATGCCGATCGTACTTGCGCTGCGGCGGAATCGGCGCCAGATAGCTGCACAGGTGCTTGAGCACGCGGGCCACCAGCTTGGGCTGGTACTGGCTGCCCAACTCGATATTCGACGGCACGTCGCCGCCGCGCTCCAACACGCCCAGCAATGCCAGCATCTCCTGGTGAGCGGCCGCCGGTTTGATGAAACGCTGGGTCGGCGTGGCACAGGCCGGCATGCGGGCCAGGCGCTGCGGCGGCTGGGCTTCCTTCAGGTCAGACCAATAGACGCTGTCGATCAGGGCATTGCTGGTGAACACGAATCCACCGAGGAAGTGGGCAATCAGGCGCTCGGCGATCTCGATTTCCAGCGGCAGCAGGCTGCCCAGCGAAGCGGCCTGGAAAACCATGACTTTCTGGTACTCCTGCACCGGCGAGGTCATGCCTGTCCTGCCGACCAGGCCCACCGCCTTGTCGGCGACACCGCCCGCCTCGGCAGCCAGGAGCGCCTGACCCAGCGGCTGCCACAACTCGGCACGCATCGGGCCGTAGTGGAACTGCTCCCATTTCAGCACGCAACCGAGCGCTGCGATCAGGCGCGCCGACAAAGCCGGCAGCGCGCTTTTCGCCAACTCGCCAGGGCGCGGCTTATCGGCCAACTTGCCCAGGCAGCGCGCGCAGGCATCGGCCAGCAGCGTCCAGAAACCATAGTTGATCGACCACAAGCGCTTTTCCTCGGAGCGCGACAAACGGGCAGCCTGAAAGTATTCACGCGACAGGCGCTTGAGATGCGGCTGCGCGGCCTCGTCGAAGGCAAGCACGATCTCGTACAAGCGGTCGGCCGGAAAATCGTCGATACCGGCCAGCGATTCGAGCCAGCCGGTCATTTCGTCGAGTGCCTTGAACGCGTTGTCGGTCGGCAACTCAATGATCACCTTGCGCAACTCGCGCGGATTGGCCAGCGGATGATCGTTTTTCTGGGCCAGCATGCCCCCCAGCTTCGCTACCTTTTCGAACACGACGCTCCAGCCCCCTTAACGATGACGGGTTAGAATAGCCGATCTGACTTTCCCCGGAAATCCGAATCGATGCAGCCCTACCTCGACCTGATGCGCCACGTGCTGGAAAACGGCAACGACAAATCCGATCGTACCGGCACGGGCACCCGCTCCGTTTTCGGCTGGCAGATGCGTTTCGACCTGAGCCAGGGTTTCCCGGTGATGACCACCAAGAAGCTGCACCTGAAGTCGATCATCCACGAGTTGCTGTGGTTCATCCAGGGCGACACCAACATCAAGTACCTGCAGGACAACGGCGTTCGCATCTGGGACGAGTGGGCCGACCAAAACGGCGACCTCGGCCCGGTTTACGGCAAGCAATGGCGCCGCTGGGAAACGCCGGACGGCCGCCTGATCGACCAGATCAGCCAACTGGTGCACAGCCTCAAGCACAACCCGGACTCCCGCCGCCACATCGTCTCGGCCTGGAATCCGGGCGACGTGGACAACATGGCCCTGCCGCCCTGCCACTGCCTGTTCCAGTTCTACGTCGCCAACGGCAAGCTGTCCTGCCAGCTCTACCAGCGCTCGGCCGACATCTTTCTCGGCGTACCCTTCAACATCGCCTCCTACGCGCTATTCACCCTGATGCTGGCCCAGGTTTGCGGCTACCAGCCGGGCGAATTCGTGCATACATTCGGCGACGCCCACCTCTATTCCAACCATTTCGAGCAGGCTCGGCTGCAACTGAGCCGCGAACCGCGTGCCTTGCCGACCATGTGGATCAACCCGGAAGTGAAAGACATCTTCGCTTTCCGCTTCGAGGATTTCCGCCTCGAAGGCTACGAACCGCACTCCCACATCGCCGCCCCCGTCGCCGTCTAGAAAACCATGCAAGTTCCCCTTCGCCCCGCCTGGCTGGCGCTCGCCGAACACGCCCGCAGCATAAGACAACGACATTTGCGCGACCTGTTCGCACAAGACCCGGCCCGCTTCGACAATTTCTCGCTCCGTCATGGCGCGTGGCTGATCGACTATTCCAAGCAGCGCCTGAACCGCGAAACCACCACGCTGCTCCACCAACTGGCCGAACAGGCCGACTGGCGCGGCTGGATCAAGCGTATGCGCGGCGGGGATGCGATCAACCATACCGAAGGGCGCGCCGTGCGCCACGTCGACCTGCGTGCCGGCGATGCCGCACCGGCCGAGGTCAAGACCGTGCTGACCCGCATGGCCGCTTTTTGCGAGCAGATACACAGCGGCGCCTGGCGCGGCTTTTCCGGCGAGCGCATCACTGACATCGTCAATATCGGCATCGGCGGCTCCGACCTCGGGCCGCGCATGGCCGTGCGTGCCCTGGCCGCCTTCCGCCAGCCGGATCTCAATGTCCATTTCGTTTCCAACCTGGACGGCGCCGACTTGGCCAGTACGTTGGCCCCCCTGAATCCGCGCAGCACGCTGTTCATCGTCGCCAGCAAAACCTTCACCACGCTGGAAACAATGGCCAATGCGCGTACCGCACGCCAGTGGTTGCTCGCTGCCGCCAATGACGAGAAAGCCGTGGCCCGCCATTTCGTCGCCGCCTCGACCAACCTGGCGGCCACCGGTGAATTCGGCATCGCCCCGCAAAACGTCTTCGAATTCTGGGACTGGGTCGGTGGCCGTTTCTCGCTCTGGTCGGCCATCGGCCTGCCTATCGCGCTGGCCATCGGCTACCGCCATTTCGGGCAGATGCTGGCCGGCGCCCGCGACATGGACGAACACTTCTTCGCGGCGCCCGCCACCGAGAACCTGCCGCTCAAGCTGGCGCTGATCGCCCTGTGGAATACCAACTTCCTCGATGCGCACAGCCACGGCGTCTTCCCTTACAGCCACTCGCTGGCCCTGCTGCCCTCACACCTGCAGCAACTGGAAATGGAAAGCAACGGCAAGCGCGCCAACCGCGACGGCCAGGCCGTCGGCTATGCGACCAATCCCATCCTGTGGGGTGAGGCTGGCACCAATGGCCAGCATTCCTTCTTCCAGTTATTGCACCAGGGCAGCGCGCTGGTCGCCAGCGACTTCATTGCCCTTGGCCGCTCGGATTTTCCGCTGCCCGGCCACCACAGCGGCCTGCTCGCCAACTGCCTGGCGCAATCGTCGGCCCTCGCCTTTGGCCAGACCGTCGAAGAAGCCCGCTCCGCCGGCATTCCCGAGCACCTCTTGCCCTTCCGGCGCTTCCCGGGCAACCAGCCTTCGACCACCATCGTGATGCCGGAACTGAGCCCGTTCACGCTTGGCCAGCTCATCGCCCTCTACGAGCACAAGGTGTTCTGCCTTGGCGTGCTGTGGAACCTCAACTCCTTCGACCAGTGGGGTGTCGAGCTGGGCAAGCAACTGGCCGGCAAGCTCGCCCCGTGCATCCGCGGGGAAGCCGATGGCGCCGATCTCGACAACTCGACGCGCGGCCTGATCGAGCATCTCCGCCACTTCCGGAACTGAACCATGGCTGAAATCGTCATCATCGCCGCCGTCGCCAGAAACCGCGTGATCGGCAAGGACAACACGCTGATCTGGAACATTCCCGAAGACATGGCGCACTTCAAGGCGCTGACCAGCGGCCAGACGGTGATCATGGGCCGCAAGACCTGGGAGTCGCTGCCACCACGCTTTCGTCCCCTGCCCGGTCGGCGCAATATCGTGATCAGCCGGCAGGCCGACTATGCAGCGCCGGGTGCCGAACTGGCTGCCTCGCTGGAAGCTGCGATCAGACTGGCCGCCAGCGCCGAAACCGCCTTCATCATCGGCGGCGAACAAATTTACCGGCAAGCGATGGACGTTGCCGACCGCCTGGAAATCACCGAGGTCGACCTCGAACCGGAAGGCGATGCCTGGTTTCCCGAGATTGCCACGAGCACGTGGAAGCTGGCCGCAAAATCACCCGGCAACGGCTACGCCTTCCTAACCTATACCCGGGCCTGATTGCCTCTGCCCCCAAAGCAAATGCCCGCTGTCTCAGCGGGCATTTTTCATGGCGACGACAGCTGACGAATCAGCGCACGCAATCGACGTAGTACTCGCCATCCTCGCGCTTCACCAGGCCGTGGATATCGGTCTCGAAGCCTGGGAAGGCAGCGTTGAAGTCGCGCGCGAACTTCAGGTAGCGGACGATGGTGGCATTGAAGCATTCGCCCGGAATGAGCAGCGGGATACCCGGCGGGTAGGGCGTCAGCAGCACCGAAGTAATGCGCCCTTCGAGCTCGTCGAGGCGGACACGCTCGATCTCGCGGTGCGCCATCTTGGCGAAGGCATCGGCCGGGCGCATCGCCGGTACCATGTCCGACAGATACATCTCGGTGGTCAGGCGGGCAACGTCGTTTTCCTTGTACACATGGTGAATCTGGGTGCACAGGTCGCGCAGGCCGATGCGCTCGTAGCGCGGGTTCTTTTGCACGAATTCCGGCAGCACCTTCCACAGCGGCTGGTTCTTGTCGTAATCGTCCTTGAACTGCTGCAGCGCGGTAACCAGCGTGTTCCAGCGGCCCTTGGTAATGCCGATGGTAAACATGATGAAGAAGCTGTACAGGCCGCACTTCTCGACGATCACGCCGTGCTCGGCCAGGTATTTGGTGACGATTGAGGCGGGAATGCCGAATTCGTCGGCAAAATCGCCATCGACATCGAGACCCGGCGTGACGATGGTCGCCTTGATCGGGTCGAGCATGTTGAAGCCTTCGGCCAGCTTGCCGAAGCCGTGCCAGCGGTCACCCGGCTTGAGCATCCAGGCGTCGCGCTCCTCGATCCCCTCTTCCGACAGGTCGTCCGGCCCCCACACCTTGAACCACCAGTCGGCGCCCCACTCCTCGTCCACCTTGCGCATGGCACGACGGAAATCGAGGGCTTCGGCGATCGACTCCTCGACCAGCGCGGTGCCGCCCGGCTC
>CAZDRS010000100.1:0-8064 GCA_964507585.1 uncultured Dechloromonas sp. | reverse complement strand
ACCGCATCATCGACGGCCGCGAAGCCGTCCTCGGTCTGGTGACCATGAAGGAAGCCCTGGAAGATCCTTCTCGCCTGCTGCTCGGCGTCTAATCCAGCTATCAGGATTTAGTTGCCTAGGATCGAGTGATGGAGCGCTTTTGCTCGATCCTCGATCCTATTTGCTAATTACTCGGAGTTTTTCTACATGTCCAAGCAATTTGACGTGCTCGTTATCGGTGGCGGCCCCGGCGGCTATATCGCGGCCATTCGCGCTTCCCAGCTGGGGTTTTCCGCCGCCTGCGCCGAATCCAATCCATATGCCGATCCGAAGGGCGAGCCGCGCCTCGGCGGTACCTGCCTGAACGTTGGTTGTATCCCGTCCAAGGCGCTGCTGCACACCTCGCACCTGTTCGAGGAAGCCAACCACACCTTCGAAGCCCAGGGCATCAAGGTTGGCAAGGCCAGCATCGACGTGCCGACCATGAAGGCGCGCAAGGATGGCGTGGTCAATCAACTGACTTCCGGCATCAAGATGCTGCTGAAGAAGAACAAGGTCACCTTCCTGGCTGGCCACGGTTCCTTCGTCGGCAAGGAAGGCGATTACTGGAAGCTCAAGGTCGGCGCCGAGGAAGTGCTGGCCAAGCAGGTCATCGTCGCCACCGGCTCCAAGGCACGTCACCTGCCGAACGTGCCGGTCGACCAGAAGATCGTCATGGACAACGAAGGCGCGCTGAACCAGGAATCCGTGCCGAAGAAGCTGGCCATCATCGGCGCCGGCGTCATCGGTCTGGAAATGGGTTCGGTCTGGCGTCGTGTCGGTGCCGAAGTTACCGTCCTCGAAGCGCTGCCGGAGTTCCTGTCCGTGGCGGATCAGGATGTGGCCAAGGAAGCGCTCAAGCTGTTTACCAAGCAGGGCCTGAACATCCAGGTCGGCGTCAAGATCGGCGATATCAAGGCGACCAAGAAGGCCGTTTCCATTGCCTACACCGACAAGGATGGCAAGGAACAGAAGCTGGATGCCGATCGCCTGATCGTCTCCATCGGCCGCGTGCCGAACACCGACGGCCTGAATGCCGAAGGCGTTGGCCTGAAGCTCGATGCCCGTGGCTTCGTCGAAGTCGACGGTCACTGCCAGACCAACCTGCCGGGCGTCTGGGCTATCGGCGACGTGGTGCGCGGCCCGATGCTGGCGCACAAGGCGCATGAAGAAGGCGTCATGGTTGCCGAACTGATGGCTGGCCAGGCCGGTCACTGCAATTTCGACACCATTCCGTTCGTCATCTATACCTCGCCGGAAATTGCCTGGGTTGGCAAGACCGAGCAGCAACTGAAGGCCGAAGGCGTCGAGTACAAGGCGGGCAAGGTGCCGTTCCTGGCCAATGGTCGTGCGCTGGGCATGGGCGATCCGTCCGGTTTCGTCAAGATGCTGGCCTGCAAGAAGACCGACCGCATCCTCGGCGTGCACATCATCGGCGCCAACGCTTCCGAAATCATCGCCGAAGCTGTCGTGGCGATGGAATTCGGCGGTGCCGCCGAAGACCTAGCCCGCATCTGCCACGCTCACCCGACCCTGTCGGAAACCGTGCATGAAGCAGCGCTGGCTTGCGATAAGCGGACGCTGAACTTCTAAGCGAACGCAGCGCAAAATCGAAAGGCGGTTGTGGCGACACAACCGCCTTTTTCTTTATCGATTCCTGGCAAAAGATGTTTTTCTCCGTGCTGTCGGGCTATTGGGAGTGTTTGCAGTATTTTGTACGGCAATGGAGTCTTGCTCCCCACGTCAGGTGTGAATTTGAGAAAATAGGCGCTCTCAAACAATAACGACGATCCTGAGATGCCCCATAGAAAGCTTAACGTTGCCGCGCAAGGCATGCTCGACGCGTACAAGGCCCTGCTCGATGCTCGTGGCTATGTTGCCGATGCAGCCCAGATGACCGCTGCCAGTGCCTTGCAGGCGCTCTATACCAATCTGCTGGCGTTCAAGGTCAATCGTGGCAGTGCCTTCAAGCGCCTGCTGTCGCCGCCCAAGCCGCCGAAGGGCGTGTATTTCTGGGGGGGTGTCGGGCGCGGCAAGAGCTTCCTGATGGATTGCTTTTACGATTCGGTGCCGTATCGCCGCAAGAAGCGTCTTCACTTCCATGCTTTCATGCAGCAGATCCATCGCGATCTGGACAAGTACAAGGGTGAAGAGGATCCGATGGGCAAGGTGGCCGAGCAAGTGGCTCGGGATGTGCGCCTGCTGTGCTTCGACGAGTTCCATGTTTCAGACATTGCCGACGCGATGATTCTGGGGCGCCTGATGGATGGATTGTTCGCCAAGGGCGTCATCGTCGTGATGACGTCGAACTATCCGCCTGATCAGTTGTATCCGAACGGCCTGCATCGCGAGAGCTTTTTGCCGACTATTGCCTTGCTCAACAAGCATCTCGATGTCTTCGAGGTCGAGGCAGGTATCGATTACCGGCTACGGGCGCTGGAGCAGGTCGAGATCTACCACTCTCCATCCGGCGATGCGGCCGAGAAGAAGATGCTCGATTACTTCAAGGTGGTGGCTGGCGAAGAGGGCAAGAAGGGCGGCCATATCGAAGTGCTGGGGCGCAATATCGATACCGTGCGCCGTGGGCATGGCGTGATCTGGTTCGATTTCAAGACGCTGTGCGGCGGGCCGCGTTCGCAGAACGATTACCTCGAGATCTCGCGCAGTTATCACACGGTGCTCTTGTCGCACATTCCGAAAATGACCGTGCATCAGGCTTCCGAAGCGCGGCGCTTTACCTGGCTGGTGGACGTGTTTTATGACCACAAGGTCAAGCTGATTGCCACGGCCGATTGTGCTGCCGAGGATCTTTATACCGAAGGTACGCAGGCGAGCGAATTCAAGCGGACGGTGAGCCGGTTGACGGAAATGAATTCCAAGGAATATCTGGCCTTGCCACATATTCCATCCGAGTGAGGAGTTGGCGATGAAACGAGGGCTCAAGTGGTTGATGGCGGCAATGCTGGCCCTCTGGGTCGGTCTGGTTTCAGCGCAGCAGATGGAAATCATCCAGCTGCGTAGCAAGACGGTGGACGAGGTGTTGCCGGCCTTGTTGCCGCTGGTCGAGCCGGGCGGCACCTTGAGCGGAATGAACGACCAGTTGTTCCTCAAGGCCTCGGCGCGTAACCGCGATGAGATCAAGCGGGCACTGGCGGCGATGGACAAGCCGTTGCGGCGCCTGATCATCCGGATTGCCCAGAATCGTCAGGCCGAGGATAGTGCACGCGGTGGCGAGGTCGGTGGGCAGGTCGTGCTTGGCAGTACGCGCCGCAGTAATGTCGGCGCGACGGTTTGGGATACCAAGAGTGTGCGTGGTGAAAGCGCGTCGCAGATGGTGCAGACCGTTGAAGGCGGGCGTGCCTTCATCCAGATTGGCCGTTCGCTGGCGGTGCCGATGCGCCAGATGATCGTTGGGCCAGGTGGCGCCATGGTGCAGGAAGGCGTTATTTTTCGCGACATCGGCAGCGGTTTTTATGCAACTCCGCGGGTGAATGGGCAGCGTGTGACGCTGGATATCTCCCAGCAGGCGGAAAGTTTCGATCCGGCCTATGGTCGGGGAGCGGTTAGCTCGCAGCGCCTGACGACGACCGTGTCGGGGCAGTTGGGGGAATGGATGGAACTGGGGGGCGGTGGTCGTCAGGCTGCCGGCCAGCAGAGTGGTGCTTTTAGCGTGGGAACCGGCGATGCCCGTGACAATCGCTCTATTTGGTTGAAAGTCGAGGAAGTTGAATGAGCGAAGAGAATATCGTGCGCAAACCGCGCCATATCGGACACCGGATTGCGTTGGTTTGTGCCGGGCTCTGTGGCCTGATGATGTTGCCGGCCGTTGTGGTCTTTGGCTGGTTCCTATTTACGCGCGGTATTGCCGATACCTGGACGCCAAGCATGGCGGCTGTCGTTGCGTTCTTCGGGTGTTGTGCCGGGGTGCTGTATGCGATCAGCGTTCCGCAGCCGCAATTGCCGCCTGAAGGCGAGGCCGGCCTCGAGCCTCACGCGTAGGACAAAAAAATGCCCGCACGAGGCGGGCATTAAATCCAATCCATGGAGGAGGGTTGGAGGAGACAAGTGCTCATTATCCAGATGTTCGTTGTGCAACGCAGCAATTTGTTTGTAGCAATTTGTAACCGTCTATGACCAAGCAGGTTTTGGGCGGTTTGTGCATCTGCAGCAAAGGGGCTGGATCGTTTTGAGCGTGTAGCGTCTCCCCTAGAAGCGGAAGCGTGCGACTTCGGTTTTTAGATGGTCTGAAACGTTGACCAAGGCGCGTGCCGTATCGGCGACCGAGGCGACGGCTGCCGAGTTTTCCTCCGACATCTGGGCGATGGCCTCGACGTTGCGGGACAACTCGGTCGAGGCGCTACGCTGTTCGCGCATGGCTTCGGAGATGCCGGTGATGGCGTCGCGCACCATTTCGGTAGCGGAGCGGATGCCATCCATCGAGCTGCTGGCAGAGTTGGCGACATGGACAACATCGGATACCTGCTCGCAGTTATGTTGCATGCTGTTGACGGCCAGGCTGACGCTGTTCTGGATGGTCGAAATGACGGTGCTGATTTCCTGCACGGACAAGGTGGTACGTTCGGCCAGCTTGCGCACTTCGTCGGCAACTACGGCGAAGCCGCGCCCTTGCTCGCCAGCCCGGGCCGCTTCGATGGCGGCGTTGAGGGCGAGCAGGTTGGTTTGGTCGGCCACGTCGCGGATGACCGTGGTGATGTTGCCGATCTGCTTGACGTGTTCGGACAGGGTTTCGATTTGCTGGGCGGTTTCGCCAACGCTATTGGCTACCTGATTGATCTGCTGGGCTGCATCCTGAACGCCGCGCCCGCTTTCGGTGGCCAGGTTGCCGGCTTGGTGCGCCTGGTCGCTGGCATCTTCGGCGCTGGCGCCAACGTGGTCGATGCTGACGGTCAATTGCTCGACGGCTGCAGCCGAGGCTGAAGTCGAGCTGGACTGGCTTTGCGAGGCGGCGGAAACCTGCTGCGCGGTGGTCGATAGCTGGGCAGCCGAGGAGGCGAGCTGATCGCTGTTGGCAACGATGGCTGATACGGTATTGGCCAGATCCTGACGCATTTTTTCCATGGACTGGATGAGTTGGCCAGCTTCGTCGTTGGTGATGTGGGCCGGCGTATTGCGGCCGGAGAGGTCACCGGACGCGATGCTGGAGGCCAGGTGGTTGGCTTCCTTGAGGCGGGCGAGCAGGCTACCGCGAATCTGGAAGGCTAGGCCGCCGGCCAGCAGTATGGCGACAATCGAGACACTGACGACGATCCACCAGGCGGATTTGATGGTGGCGACTGCATCGGCAGATGACTTGGTGCCGATTTTTTCGTTGAAGCGCATGTGGTCTTCGAAGGTCTTCTGCAATTCGCGCGCATCCTTGATTACCACTTCGAATTTTTTCAGCGCTTCGTCGTTGTGATTTTGGCGGGAGAGCTCAAGGATCGGCTCAAGGTTTTTCCGATAGTTGGTATAGAGCCGCTTCTCGTTTTCGAACAGGCGGCGATCCTCGTCGTCGCTAATCAGTTTTTCGTAGTCGGCCAAGGCCTTCTCAATACCCTTTCCGGCCTCCGTAATGCTGTTGTCGATCTCGGCCATTGCCTTGGGGTCGGTATTCAGGACATGCCGATAGACACGAATGCGCATGGCCATGAATTGTTGCTGCCCCTTGTTGAGGGTCAGCAGACTGGGCACGACGTTTTCGTTGGTGTAGTTGGTCTGGTCGTACACCCGCTGCATTTGCGTCAGGGCGAGCCCGGAAACGACAACTAGAGCCAGTACCGCGGCGGCTATCAGGAACAGCAGTCTTTTGGATATGGTCATGGATTTCCCCTCGCATTGGATCGGCTGATCGCCGCGCTTTTTTGGATACGATTCCTCTGTTGGGCTGTTAACCAAACACGAATGCCCGTATTTTTGCTTCTGACGTTGTTGCTTAAATTCTAGTTGAATTTTGCCTAAAGTGTGAAAAATCAAAAATGATATCGGTGCAGGGCACACGCTTGGCGATGGGGCGTTAGCAGGCGACGTCCTGCTCAGCCCTTCAACGATTTCAGGGCGTATATGTCGAAGCGGCTGGATTTGCCTTCCAGCGTGTAACTGGGCGTCTGGCCTTCGATGCAGGGCGCCTTGCGCGGACGTTTGACAACGACGCGGTGGGTAGCCAGCACAAGGGCGGCTGCCAGGAGTTGCGGTGCATCGTCATCGTCGCCGACCAAGGGGCGGAAGAGGCGCATTTCCTTTTTGACCAGTGCGCTCTTGTCGCGGTGCGGGAACATCGGGTCGAGGTAGATGACCTGGGGGGCTTCGCCGGCCCAGGCCTGCATTTCGGCAATGGCATTGCCTGGGTGTAGGTGCATGCGCTGGACGATGGGAGCGACTTCCGCATCGTGCCGGGCGCGTTCCAGGCCATCGGCGAGCAGGGCGGCGACGATGGATTGGCGTTCGACCAGGCTGACTTGGCAACCGAGTTGGGCGAAGACGAAGGCGTCCCGGCCGAGGCCGGCCGTGGCATCGAGGATGAAGGGACGGATGCCGGGCTGGATGCCGACGGCCTTGGCGATCATCTGGCCGGCGCCACCGCCTTGCAGGCGACGATGGGCGAGGGCACCCTCGACGAAATCGACCCGCACCGGCCCGGCGGCACCAGGGCCGAGTTCCTGGAGTTGCAGACCGTGTTCGCCGAATTGCAGGCTGAACTGTGCCTCGCCGTCCACCGGCAAGCCGAGTTGGCTGGCCAGTTGGCGGGCTTGTTCGGCTTGGCTGGGGATCAGCGCTTCGACGCGAATGGTCGTCGGGCCGAGGGGGGCGTGTTCCGGAGAGGGCATGGTCGGCAGCGGCTGCGGGGCGTTGGATTGGGGCGGCTCGCATTGTAGCAGTCGCCTCTTGCGTGGCAGGCTGTGCCAAGAGAGGCGAATCGGGGTTAAATTGTTGGCTTCGCCACCTTTTTCAGGACACTGCTTTGCTGCCCAGCACGACCGAAAGCATCGATATTCGCGGCCTGCGCTACAACGTTCGCCATTGGGGGCCGGCCGATGCGCCGCCGGTGTTCATGCTGCATGGCTGGATGGATGCCTCCGCCACCTTCCAGTTCGTCGTCGATGCTCTGCGCCGGGAGTGGCATGTGATCGCGCCGGACTGGCGCGGCTACGGGGAAAGCCAGTGGCTGGGGCATCCGTATTGGTTTCCCGATTACTACGCCGACCTGGAGGCTTTGCTGCAGCATTATTCGCCCGAGGTTCCAGCGCAGATTGTCGGACATAGCATGGGCGCCAATATTGCAGCAACCTTCGCGGCCCTGCGGCCGCAACGGGTAGGGCGCCTGGCCATGCTCGACTTCCTTGGCCTGAAGCCGGATCCAGCCATCGATGCCGCCATGCAATTGGGTAAATGGCTGGATGAA
This sequence comes from uncultured Dechloromonas sp., assembly GCA_964507585.1. GTDB lineage: Bacteria > Pseudomonadota > Gammaproteobacteria > Burkholderiales > Rhodocyclaceae > Azonexus. The sequence continues at coordinate 647 of CAZDRS010000100.1, read as the reverse complement.
ATCACCGATCAGCCACGTTTGCGGGCCTATCCCGACCATGCCGCACTGGCTCGCCGGTTGCGCTTTGCCAACCCGCGCCTGACGGTTGAGCGGGCCGAGTTCCTGTCGCAGGCGGTTAGCCGGACGCTGCCCGATGGTCAGGTTGAAATGGCCTGCGACCCCTGGCACAAGGTGGCGGCCCCGAACCTTTACCGGGTTGAGGATGCGATGGCGGCGTGGCGCCGGATTACGGCGCCGGTGCTCATGCTGGTGGCCGAAAAGGGGTTTGTGAACATGCGCTTCGGCAAGGATACCGAGGAGTACCAGCGGCGCCTGGGCTGTTTTGCCGATGTACGCGTCGAGACGGTGGCGGATGCCGGGCACAACCTGCAGCACGACCAGCCGGAGCGGGTGGCCGAGTTGCTGGAAGGTTTTTTGACGCGTTAGTGGTAGAAGGCGTAGCCGATCAGGATGGCGCCGACCAGGCCGACGGCGTCGGCGATTAGCCCGCAGGCCAGGGCGTAGCGGGTTTTGGTGATATTCACGCTGCCGAAATAGACGGCCAGCACGTAGAAGGTGGTTTCGGTCGAGCCCTGGATGATGGCGGCCAGCTTGCCCTGGAAGGAATCGACGCCGTAGGTGGTCATTACATCGACCATCAGGCCGCG
>CAZDRS010000099.1:0-8114 GCA_964507585.1 uncultured Dechloromonas sp. | reverse complement strand
TGCGCCAGCCTGGCCCGGCAGATGCCCTACCTCAGCCGCTTCGGCAGCCAGCCCGCTGTCGCCGAGGATGCCGACGCCCACTACGCCACGGCCGCCCGGCGCACGCTGGAGATGGTCGAGTCCGGCGGCGCCGATGCCGACGTGGTGGCCGGTGCGCTGGCTTTCATGGACAACAACGCCGGCCGGCTGGAAAACCTGCTTGTCGCCATGCTCGGCAAGCGCGACCAATGGCTGCGCCACGCCGCGCGCATCGAAAGCGGCGAAATGAAGGACGAAGTCGAAGCCGGCTTCGCGGCGCTGATCGAGCGCGACCTGGCCAGCGCGGCCAGCCTGGTGAATGGCCGGGTGCAATCGCTGCTCATGCCGCTGGCCCGCTTTGCCGCCGCCAATGCGCCGGGGCTGTGCGATGCGCTGGCCGATTGGGCGGCGCCACTGACCGCCGGCATCGACGACCTGGCGCGCTGGCAGGCCGTTGCCGCGCTGCTGCTGACCGGCACCGGCAGTGTGCGCAAGACGGTGGACAAACGTTGCGGCTTCCCGGCTGACAAGGAATTCGCCGACCACAAGAAGGCGATGCTCGAACTGCTCGCCGACTTGCGCGCCACGGCCGGCCTGGAGGAAGCGCTCGGCGTGCTGGTCGCCTTGCCGCAGCCGCAACTGAGCGCGGCCGAATGGGCGACGGTCGAATGCTTCTCCCGCCTGCTTCGCCTGGCCGCCGGGCAACTCTGGCTGGCCTTCCAGGAAGCCGGCGAGGTCGATTTCATCGAGATCGCCGCCCGCGCCGGGATGGCGCTCGGCGACGACGAGGCGCCGACCGACCTGGCGCAGGCCCTCGACTACCGCATCCACCATCTGCTGGTCGATGAATTTCAGGACACCAGCCCGACCCAGGTCGAACTGCTCGAAAAGCTGACCCGCGGCTGGCAGCCGGACGACGGCCGCACGCTGTTCGTGGTCGGCGACCCGATGCAGTCCATCTACCGCTTCCGCAAGGCCGATGTCGGGCTGTTCCTGCGCGTTCGCGAGCGGGGCATCGGCGACATCCGGCTCGAACACCTGCGCCTGTTCCGCAACAACCGTTCCTACCCGGGCATTGTCGATTGGGTCAATGCCGCCTTCCCCGGCATCTTCCCCGCCGAGGACTGGCCGGAAACGGGCGCCGTGCGCTATGCCGAATCGGCAGCCACCAAGGCCGCCCGCGACGACAGTGCGGTGACCGTGCATCCGGTGATCGAGCGCGCGGCCGATGCTTCCGGCGAAGAGGCTCGCCAGGTGCTCGCCCTGATCCGCCAGGCCCGCCGGGAGGCGCCGAACGAGAGCGTTGCGGTGCTGGTGCGGGCGCGCAGCCACCTCGATGCGCTGGTTGCCGAAATCCGACGCAGCGCCCCCGAGCTGCGCTTCCAGGCCGTGGACATCGAAGGCCTGGACGGGCGCCAGCATGTGCAGGATCTGCTCACCCTCTACCGCGCCCTGCATCACCGTGCCGACCGCGTGCACTGGCTGGCCGTGCTGCGCGCCCCGTGGTGCGGCCTGACCCTGGCCGACCTGCACGCCCTGGCTGCCGACGACCGTTACCGCACCGTCTGGCAGTTGATGAACGACGAGGCCCGCCTGCAGCGCCTGTCGGCCGACGGCCTGCAGCGCTTGCACCATGTTCGTTCCGTGTTGCACACCGCATTTGCGGCCCGCGACCGCCAGCATCCACGCCGCTGGCAGGAAGGCGTCTGGCTGATGCTCGGCGGGCCGCGCTGCCTGGAGGCGCCGGAAGCGCTCGACGATGTCGCTGCCTTCTTTGCCCTGGTCGACCGCCTGGCCGCCGCCGGCAAGCTGAACCCGGAAACCCTGGCCGCCCAGGCTGCCGAACTGTTCGCGCCGGCCGACCCGCAGGGCGCGGCGGTGCAGATGATGACCATTCACAAGTCCAAGGGCCTGGAGTTCGACACCGTGATCCTGCCCGGCCTGCACCGTGAAACGGGTGGGGGCGAAAGCAACCTGCTGCTCTGGGATCAGGTCGCCGGGCCGGATGCCCGCGAGCACCTGCTGGTCGCGCCGATGCGCCAGAAGGGCAGCGACAAGGCCGAGCCGACCGCCTACGACTACCTGCGCAAGCTGGAGGCCGAGCGGGCGGCGCACGAAAGCGAGCGCCTGCTCTATGTCGCCGCGACGCGGGCCATCCGCCGCCTGCACTTGGTCGGCATCGCCCGTGCTGACGACAAGAAGGACGACGGCCTCAAGGCGCCAGCCGGCGGCAGCCTGCTCAAGCTGCTCTGGCCGGGCGTCGCCCAGCCGGTCTTTGCCGCTGCCCTGACAGAGGCACCGCTCGCCGTCGAGGTTGCCGGCATCGATCCGGCGACCTTCGTGCCGCCCTTGCTGCGCCTGCGCCAGCCGGCGCTGCCCGATGCCCTGCAAACCCTGGCTGGTGGCTTGCGCCCGGCCGACAACCCGGTCGACCTCGATGTCGTCGACAGCGGCCTGTCGCTCGAAGCCTCAGTCGGCACGCTGGTGCATCGCTGCCTGGAGTTGATGGCCAGGCAGGGAGTCGATGCCTGGTCGGCCGAGCGGGTTGCGGCGCTGCGGCCGACCTATCGCCGCTGGCTGGAAGGCAAGGGGCACGATGCCGAGGGTGCGGTCGGCGGGGCCGACGATGTGGTGGCGGCGCTGGCCTGCACGCTGGGCAGCCCCGTCGGCCGCTGGTTGCTGACGGCCCATCCCGAAGCGGCGGCCGAGCAGGCCTGGACATCGTCCGATGGTACGGGCACCAGCCACCACGTGATCGACCGCAGCTTCGTTGCCGATGGCGCCCGCTGGATCGTCGATTACAAGACCGCCCGCCTGCCGGACGGCGAGCTGGCCGAGCGGGCCGAACGCTATCGGCCGCAATTGGAGCGCTATGCCCGGTTGTTCGCCGGCGACCCGCTGCCTGTCCGCGCCGCCATCTTTTTTCCCCTGCAGGGCAAACTGGTCGAGCTGCCTCTGGGGTAAACCCTAGGGGCTGGCTGCTGGTAGGGTAGGTGTAACACTGTCATATGTGAAGCGTTTATACTATGAGGCTGTCATTTGCTGTGCCTGTGACGTGTCGCGCTTCCTTTTCCCCTTCCTGATTGCCTGGTTTCTGTCCGCACCTGCCGCGGCGGAAGGCATGCACTTGCCCGTGCTACGTGTGCTGGTGCCGGAAGACGCCGCGCCCATGGCTTATCGCGATGAAGCAGGGAGGCTGACCGGATTCAGTGTCGAGATCGCCCGCGCGCTCTGCGACGAAATCCGCGCTGCCTGCCAGTTCGACATCACCTCCCAGAACGAAATGCTCGAACGCCTGTTGCAGGGCAAGGCCGACATGGCGGCGAGCAGCGTGTTCGAAACCCCCGAGCAGCGCGGCAAGTTGCTGCAGGCCAATCCCTACTATCGTTCGCTCAGCTTGTGGCTGGGTGGCCAGGACGTGCCGCCGGGGCGCAGCGGCCTGCGCGTGGCCGTGGTCAAGGGCTCACTCCAGGAAGATTACGCCCGCCGCCAGGGCTGGGATGTCCGGCCGGTGCGCAGCAGCGGCGAACTGGTGCGTACCTTGATCGGTGGCGAGGCGCAGGCGGCGCTGGTGCCGATGATCGTCGCGTTGCACATGCAGAAAAGCGAAGCCTTCCGCCGCCTCGGGTTGGCGCCTACCGTGCTGCGCGCACCGGAACTCGGCGGCGACGTTTCCTTCGGCATCTCGCCGCGCCGCCCCGACTTGAAGCAGGAGATCAACACGGCGCTGGAGCGTATCAAGCGCAACGGCACTTATGACCGGATCAATTCCCGCTTCCTGCCCTTCCGGGTCAGTTGATGAACCGACCGTCATGCCCGAGGTGAGTGGCCGTCCGCGCGGCATACATGCCGGCCGGGCTTTCGGCTTGCTGGCCGGGCTGTTCGTCATTGCCTTCAGCATTGCCGTGCTGATGCTCGGCGACGACCAGCAGCGGGTCATCGAGACCAACAGCCGCCTGCAGGAACGGACGGTGCCGGAAATCATCCGCTACCAGCGCCTGGCCCGCAATCTGGAGCAGTTGCGCCAGGAGGGCGAGCGTATCTTCGCCGCCAATACGCCAGCCGACCGCCAGCAATCGATGTTCGTGGTCACGCTGATCGCCAGCCATCCCAGTGTGCTCGAACACGCCGGGGCGGCCAGCCTGGCCCGCGAGAGCGAGCAATTCCTCGCTACGGTCGTTCGCCAGGCGGCGCCCGGCGTACAGCGGCCGATGGCGCATTACGAAGCCTGGCAACGGCTATCGGCCCGCCTCGGCATGCAGATCGACGATGTGTCGATCGAGGGCATCAATTTGGCCAGCGGCGAACTGAACCAGGCGCTGGCTGCGATGAAGCTGGCCCGCCACAAGCTGATGATGGTGCTTTTCCTGGTCGGGTTCTTCCTGATGGTTTTCATCATTCTGGTGCGCCGCCACCTGATCAACCCGCTGCAGACGATCGACCACGCGCTGTCCAACCTGAGCGCCGAGCAGCCCGAACCGGTCTTCAACACCTCGCGCATGCTCGAAATCCAGGCCGTCGAGGAAGCAATCCGGGAACATCATGCCCTGCTCATCCAGAACGAGGAAAGCCGGCGGGTGCTGGAGACCCTGGCCAACAGGGACGGCCTGACCGGCCTGATGAACCGCCGCCATTTCATGCAGGCGGCCGAGGTGGAGTTGCAGCGGGCGCAGCGTTACCGGCGGCCGGTGACCGTGGCGATGGCCGACCTCGACTACTTCAAGAAACTCAACGACACCTACGGCCATGCCGCCGGTGATGCCGTGCTGCGTGCCTTTGCGGAGCAGGTGCGCGAGACCCTGCGCCAGTCCGACCTGGTTTGCCGCTATGGTGGCGAGGAATTCGCCTTCCTGTTCCCGGAAATCGGCCCGGTCGAAACCGGCAAGTTGGCCGAGCGCCTGCGCCTGGCTTGTGCCGGGCATGCCGTGCCCCTGCCCGATGGCCGCCGCATCAAGGCCACGGTCAGCATCGGCCTGGCCGATGCCAGCGAATGCCCGATCGAGATCGCCCTCAGGCACGCCGACGAAGCGCTCTACGAAGCCAAGCGCCAGGGGCGCGACCGGGTGGTGATCGGAAGCGGCCCGGTCGTCACAAATCCGATACAAGAAAATCCCTGATCGTTAGCCGGCGGGCAGTTAAAATTTCGGCCTAAATTTCTCTGGTGGTTCCCATGCGTCGTCTGCCGGCCGCGCTTATTTCCTTCGTTCAACGCCTCGCCGCGGGGCAGGTCGTGCTCTCCATCGAGGGCGTGCTGCTGCTTGCCAGCCTTTTCTTCGCCCTGTTCTGCAATGGCCTGTTCCTGTCCGGCATGCTCGCCGGCTACGACCTGGCGCAGCCCGGCAGCTGGCTGCTCGCCGGCTCGCTGGTGGTCGTGCTGGTGGCCGTGCATTTCGTGTTGCTCGGCCTGGTGGCCACGCGGTGGACGACCAAGCCGCTGCTCGCGCTGCTTTTCGTGGCGACGGCGTTTGCCGTGCATTTTATGACCCGTTACAAGGTCTATCTCGATACCGCCATGCTGCGCAACGTGCTGGCCACCGATGTGCGCGAGGCACGCGACCTGATGACCTGGTCGCTGATCCCGCAACTGCTGCTCTACGCCGTGTTGCCGCTCTGGGTGCTGAACCGCGTTCGCCTGCAGCAAAGAGCATTCGGCCGTGCCCTGTTGGTGCGGTCGGCTTCGTTGTTGCTGGCGCTGCTGCTGGCGGGCGGAGCGATCTTCGTCAATTTCCAGGATGTCGCCTCGCTGATGCGCAACAACCGCGAACTGCGCTTCCTGGTCACCCCGGCCAACTACATTTACTCGCTGGCTCAGGTGGCGCGCAGCCAGGCCAAGGCTGCCGATCTGGTGCGCGAACCGGTGGGGGTCGATGCGGCACCGGGCGCCGGCTGGAGTGGTCGCCAGAAGCCTGTGGTCATGGTCATGGTGCTCGGCGAAACGGCGCGCGCCGCCAACTGGGGTCTGTCCGGCTACGCCCGGCAGACGACGCCGGAACTGGCGGCCGAGGCCGGCATCATCAACTTTGCCGACGTGACCAGTTGCGGTACCGATACCGAAACCTCGCTGCCTTGCATCTTTTCGCCGTGGGGGCGCAGGGGTTACGACGAGACGCGCATCCGCAACAGCGAATCGGTGCTCGACGTGGTGGCGCGGGCCGGTTTCCGTGTGGTGTGGATGGATAACCAGTCGGGCTGCAAGGGCGTATGCAATGGTGTCGAAGCGCTGCGCCCCGATCCCGCCAAGTCGCCGGCCCTGTGTGTCGGCAACGAATGCCAGGATGGCGTGCTGGTCGAATCGCTGAAACAGCTGGTCAGCGAAACGCCGGGCAACCTGCTGATCGTGCTGCACCAGATGGGCAACCACGGCCCGGCCTATTTCAAGCGTTACCCGGACGAGTTCAAGCAGTTCGTGCCGGCCTGCGAAGACCCGGATCTGCCCAAATGCACCGGCGAGAGTATCGTCAATGCCTACGACAACGCGATCCGCTATACCGACCATGTGCTCGCTTCGCTGGTGCGCACGCTGCGCGAGCATAAGAACCACGACTCGGCGCTGCTCTATGTCTCCGATCACGGCGAGTCCTTGGGCGAGAAGGGCCTGTTCCTGCACGGCGTGCCGTACAAGATCGCCCCGGACGTGCAGACCAAGGTGCCGATGGTGATGTGGTTCTCGCAGGGATTCCCGGCCAGCTTCGCGCTGGATGAAGGCTGTATTGGCAAGGTGGCTGCCACGCCGCTCAGCCACGATCACATCTTCCACACCCTGCTCGGGCTGCTCGATGTGAAGACCTCGGCTTACGCGCGGGAGATGGATTTTTCGGCCAAGTGCCGGAAGGGCTGAATAGTCTCTTTGTCATTCCCGCTTTCGCGGGAATGACGGGTTTGGTAAAGCCTAGAGCAGCACGCAGCCCCAGACCACAGCCGCGCTGAGCAGCGACAGCAGCACGGCGGCGCTGCCCATGTCCTTGGCACGCTTGGCCAGCTCGTGCTTTTCCGGCGAGGCCTTGTCGACGACGGCTTCGACTGCCGAGTTCAGGATTTCGACAATCAGGATGAAGATGATGCTGCCGGCGAGCAGGGCGCGCTCGATGCCGGTCTTGCCCAGGTAGAAGGCGAGCGGCAGGGTAATCGCCGCCAGCATGACTTCTTCGCGAAACGCCGCTTCGTTCTTCCAGGCGGCACTCAAGCCATCTTTCGAGTAGCCGAGCGCATTGATCAGCCGGGTCAGGCCCTGCTTGCCCTTGAATTCGTCGATGGCGCTCTTGGCCGGTTCGTGGCTCATGCCATTTTTCCCAGTAGCGGTTTGAGGAAGCGGCCAGTATGGCTGGTTTTGTGTTTCGCCACGATTTCAGGCGGGCCGGAAACCAGGATGCGGCCGCCGCCACCACCGCCTTCGGGGCCGAGGTCGACGATCCAGTCCGCCGTCTTGATCACGTCGAGGTTGTGCTCGATGACGACGATGGTGTTGCCGTGGTCGGCCAGCCGGTGCAGCACGGCGAGCAGCATCTCGATGTCCTGGAAATGCAGGCCGGTGGTCGGCTCGTCGAGGATGTAGAGCGTGCGGCCGGTGTCGCGCTTGGACAGTTCGAGGGCCAGCTTGACGCGCTGCGCCTCGCCGCCGGACAGCGTGGTGGCGCTTTGGCCCAGCGTGATGTAGCTGAGGCCGACGTCGACCAGCGTCTGCAGCTTGCGGGCGACGACCGGCACGGCATCGAAGAATTCGCGCGCCTGCTCGACGGTCATGCCGAGGATGTCGTGGATGTTCTTACCCTTGTATTGAATCTCCAGCGTCTCGCGGTTGTAGCGCTTGCCGTGGCAGACGTCGCAGGGCACGTAGATGTCGGGCAGGAAGTGCATCTCGACCTTGATCATGCCGTCGCCCTGGCAGGCTTCGCAGCGGCCGCCCTTGACGTTGAAGCTGAAGCGCCCCGGGCCGTAGCCACGGGAGCGGGATTCCGGCACCTGCGAGAACAGCTCGCGGATGGGGGTCAGGAGGCCGGTGTAGGTCGCCGGGTTGGAGCGCGGCGTGCGGCCGATGGGCGATTGGTCGACGTTGATCACCTTGTCGAACAGGTCGAGGCCGACGATCTCCTTGTGCG
>CAZDRS010000098.1:0-8223 GCA_964507585.1 uncultured Dechloromonas sp. | reverse complement strand
TTCCTGCTCGTTCGCTACCGCAAGACCAAATGAAGCATTTCCGCGTCGTTCACCGCCTCTCTCGCCGCATCCGGGTCATTGCGCCGCCACTCGTCAAGGAGACGGAGCGCTGCTACATCCTGGAAATCCTGCTGCGCAAGCATCCGGCAGTGAAGGACGTGGCCATCGTTGCCGATATCGGCTCGCTGGCCATCCGTTTCGATCCGCTCGCCCTGCCCGAGGAACGCCTGCTGGCAACGCTGGATGCCGTGCTCGGCAACCTGCTGACTGCCCCCAAGGCCCTGCCGGTTGCCGCCGCACCGGTGAACGGGCCGGTCAGCGAATGCTCGGTGGCCGTCGAGGGCATGACCTGCGCTTCCTGCGCCCTGCTCATCGAAATGAAGCTCAAGCGCGACCCGCGCGTGCGCCATGCAGCGGTCAATTTTGCGGCTGCAACCCTGACGGTGCAGGGGGTGATCGACCGCGATGGGGTATCGGAGGTAGTTCGCCGCCTGGGCTACGAAGCGCGGCCGATGGATACGCTCTCGCAGCGTCGCCTGCTGGTCGAGCGCGAGAAAGAACGCGTCGAGGCAGCGAAGAAGCGCTTCGTGCAATCCGCCCTGCTCACCGTGCCGGTGATGATCTCCGGCATGATGATGCACAAGTCGCCGGCTCTGCGCGTCATGGAATTCGCATTGTCTTCCGTCATCCTGTTCGGCAGCAGCAACAGCATCTTCAAGAAAGCCTGGGCGCTGGCCAAGCAAGGCGAGGCGAACATGGACACGCTGATCGCCATCGGCTCCGGGGCGGCTTGGGCCTACAGCATCCCCGGCGTGCTGAAGATGCATCACCACGTCTATTTCGAGTCGGCGGCCGGCATCTGCACTTTCGTGCTGCTCGGCCGCTACATGGAAGAACGTGCCAAGGGCAAGGCCAGCGAGGCCATTCGCAAGCTGATCGAACTGCAGCCGGAAACCGCGCTGCGCATCGAGGCCGACGGCAGCGAGCACGAGGTCGGTATCGACGATGTGCGACTCGGCGACGTGCTCCGCGTCCGCGCCGGCGACAAGGTGCCGACCGACGGCCGCGTACTGGAGGGCCGATCCAGCATCGACGAGGCGATGATCACCGGTGAATCGTTGCCGGTCGCCAAGACTACGGGCGATGTGGTGATCGGTGGCTGCCTGAACGGCAACGGCAGCTTCACGATGACCGTCACCGCCATCGGTGGCGACACGGTGCTGTCCGGCATCGTCAAGCTGGTTGATCACGCCCAGGGCAGCAAGCTGCCGGTGCAAAAACTGGCCGACCGCATTTCCGCCCGCTTCGTGCCGGCCGTTGGCGGCGTTGCCGCACTGACCTTCGGCGGCTGGGCGCTGGCCGGAGCACCGATGTCGGCAGCCCTGGCTCATTCGGTCGCCGTGTTGCTCATCGCCTGCCCCTGCGCCCTCGGCCTCGCCACGCCCACCGCCATCATGGTTGGCACCGGCCAGGCCGCCAAGCGCGGCATCTATATCCGCAACGGCGAAGCGCTGGAGACGGCCGCCAAGTTGACCACCGTGGTGTTCGACAAGACCGGCACGATCACTGAAGGCAAGCCGGTGGTGACCGATGCCTTCATCCTGCCCGGCATGGGCGAGGCCCGCCTGGCTTCACTGGTCGCTGCGGCTGAAGCCGGCTCCGAGCACTTCCTGGCCCGCGCCCTTGGCGAATGGAGCAAGCCGCGTCGCAAGGAAACCCTGGCGGCCAAGTCGTTTGCAGCTCATCCGGGACGCGGCATCACGGCACAAGTCGATGGCCTGGATATCGTCATCGGCAACGCTGCCCTGCTCGAGGAAATGGGCATTGGCCACGCCCCGCTGGCCGACGAGGCGAACCGTCTGGCCGACCAAGGCAAAACGCCGGTTTATGCCGCCATCGATGGCCACCCGGTGGCCATCTTCGCCATTGCCGACCAACCGCGTCCCGGAGCGGCCGAAGCCATCGCCCTGCTCCATCGCCTGGGCCTGAAAACCGTCATGGCTACCGGCGATGTCGAGGCAGTAGCCAGCCACGTTGCCCGCGAAGTCGGCATCGACCGTGTGCTGGCTCGCTGCACACCGGCCGACAAACTGGCGATCGTTCGTGAATTGCAAGCCGCCGGCGAGAAAATCGGCATGATCGGCGACGGCATCAACGATGCGCCAGCCCTGGCCGCCGCCGACGTCGGCTTCGCCATCGGCGGCGGTGCCGATATTGCGGTCGAATCGGCCGACATCACGTTGGTCGGCGGCGACATCGCCCGCGTTGCGGCCGGCATCGACCTTTCTCGCAGAACCATGGCGATCATCCGGCAAAACCTGTTCTGGGCACTTGGCTACAACGTCGTCTCCATCCCGGTCGCCGCGGCCGGCCGCCTGAATCCGATGATTGCCGCCGCGGCAATGGCAATGAGTTCCGTTTCCGTTGTCGCCAATTCCCTACGCTTGCAGCGCTGATGGCACAATCAGTCTGTTCCGGTTGTTTTGTTTCCAGCAGTCAAAACGACAGCGGTGTTCAGCCGCGTCTTTTTTCCCCCTACAGAATCAATGGCCACTATCAATCGTACCCACACCTGTTCCGGTCGCAGCAATTGCTTCACCTGTGCATTGCGCAGCACCATGGTCTGCGCCGACGTCAGCCTTGATGATCTGCAGGCCTTCCACGTTCCCATCGACGACCTTGCCTTCGAACCGGGGGCAACCATCTACAACATGGCCGACCAGGCCAATGCCGTGTATTGCGTACGCCAGGGCGCCATCAAGTTGCTGCGCTATGACGTCAGCGGCAACCAGCGTATTGTCCGCTTCCTGAAAAAGGGCGACGTCGTCGGGCTCGACTCGGTTTTCACCGACGAGCAGCAACACACGGCCATCGCCCTGACGCCGACGCAGCTTTGCCGCATTCCGATGAAGCATTTCAAGGACTTCATTGCCAACCACCCGGCACTACAGCTCCGCTTGCTCGAAAAGACGCAGGAAGCCCTGCGCGAGACCGACTCCTGGCTGTCCGAACTGGTCAGCAACACGGTGCCGGCCAAGGTTCGCCTGGCCCGCTTGCTGCTGCAACTGCGCATTGGCGAAAGCGATCGCGTGCATCGCCTGAGCCTGGCCGATTTTGGTGGCATTCTCGGCATTACGCCGGAAACGGTCAGCCGCCTGCTCAACGAACTGGGTGAAGCCGGCATTCTGGTCAAAACCGGGCGCGGCCTCAGTGGCCGCAACTACCAGGCCGACATTCCCGCCCTGACTGCCATTTCGCAAGACGCCAGCCGGGCTCGCCAGACGCCGAAGACCTACTGAAGCTCGGATCAAGGCCCGGCGCGCTGCGTTTGCTAGACTGGCCGCCACGCCAAACGCCTCCCTTGGGAATCATGGATCACAGCCACCACCAAGCCATTGCCGAATTTTCCTACTGGCTCGCCTTTATGACAGGCTTGCTGGGTAGCGGCCATTGCCTGGGCATGTGCGGCGGGCTGGTTTCGGGATTTTTTATGAAACTGGGGGCCACGGGGCCGTGGCCTTATCTGGCCTACCACGCGGCACGTGTCGGCATTTACACGGTGGTCGGGCTGATTGCCGCTGCAATTGGGGCGGTGCTTGTGTCGACCGGCCAGATCGGCCTGTGGCAGGGCGTGCTGCAGATCATTGCCGGGGTGGTCGTGATCCTGCTTGGCCTCGATCTGCTCGGTGTGTCGCCGGTACGCAATCGCCTGGGTTTCGCACCCATCGCCTGGTTGCGCAAGCAATTCACGCTGGCCGTGCAAAAAGGCCCGGTGGTGGGCGCACTGATTGGCGGCGGAATCAACGGCCTGATGCCCTGTTCGATGACCATGGCGATGGCCGTCAAGGCGACCACGGCTCCTTCGGTCATCGAAGGTGGCCTGCTGATGCTGGCTTTCGGCGCCGGCACCCTGCCCTCCATGCTCTCGGCCTCCGTACTTTTCGGCAAGCTCGGCCCGCGTCTGCGCGGCTGGCTGCTCAAGGGGGCGGCGCTGTTTGTTATCGCGCTGGGTGTTTCAACCTTGTGGCAGGGCCTGCGCTACTACCTGGTGATGTACCGGCTGGTCGGCTGACTGCGACACCATGTCGCAGGTAGCAAACATCACCCGGCACTAATATTCAAGCATTCATAACACCGTAGGGAGAACGCACATGAAACGCCGAGACTTGCTCAAGATATCCGCCCTGGCCGGAATCGCCGCAGCCAGCACGCACGCCAGCGCCGATACCTGCACCGGTGATGGAACCCCCGCCCAGTTCATTCCCAAGAAGCCAGCCGACAGCAAGCCGCTGGACAACGAGCTGGAAAAACACCCGAAATGCCCGTATTGCGGCATGGATCGCAAGGAACATCACCGTACCCGGATGCTGGTGCAGTATTCCGACGACCTGGTCGACGGCACCTGCTCGATTCATTGCCTGTCGCTGAGCCTGGGCGTCAATATCGATCGCGAGCCAAAGAACATCTGGGGGCCGGATTACGGCTCTGCCACCGAGCCGCGCCCACTGACGCCGGTCGACAACATGGTGTATCTGATCGGTGCCGACCTGAAGCATGCAATGACCAAGCGCGCCAAGCATTCCTTCGCCTCGCTGAGCACGGCCAAGGAATTCCAGGCCAAGCATGGTGGTACGCTGGGCAACTTCAACGATGCGTTGCGCGAGTCCTACCTGGACATGGCCAGTGACGTTGCGATGATCCGCAAGAACCGAGAGGAGCGCCGCAAGCGCGCCGCTGAAATGAAGAAAGCTTGATGTGAAACGCCGTCTTTTCGTATCCCTGTTGCTGGCGGCCTGGGTGCCGCTGGCTGCCGCCCAAGCCCTGCCCAAGCCGGGTGCCAAGGATCTCTGCCCGGTCTGCGGCATGCTGGTTTCGAAATACCCCAACTGGGTTGCCATGGTGACCTGGAAAGACGGCCATGCGCATTTCTTCGACGGCGCCAAGGACATGTTCAAGTTCCTTGGCGACCTGGCCAGGTTTGCTCCCGGCCACCGCAAGGAAGACATTGCCGGTATCTACGTGACCGATTTCTACAACCTGGAGCGGATCGACGCCCGGAAGGCATTTTTCGTCAGCGGCTCCGATGTGCTCGGGCCAATGGGCCACGAGTTGGTGCCGCTGGCCAACAAGGCCGATGCTGACGACTTCCTGAAAGACCATAAGGGCAAGAAGCTCCATACCTACGAGCGGATCACCCCGGCCATCGCCAATGCGCTGGACAACGGGCGCTTCGACTGAAGATCGCCCTTTCCAGGCGGCCTGCGGGCCGCTTTTTTACAGCCCCTGCGGTTCCAGCCGTAACCAGACCGTGAATTGGGCCCCCTTGCCCGGGGCGCTCTCGGCGGTGATCTGCCCGCCGTAACGCTCGACCAGGGCCTGGCTGACCCACAGCCCCAGACCGTTGCCCCCCGGCTTCTTGGCGGTAAAGAAGGGCTTGAACAACTGCGCCAGGTCGGCCGCATTGATCCCCGGGCCGGAGTCGGAGACGATCAGGCGGATGCCGAGCGGCATGTCGGCCTCGTCCCAGTCCTCGACACCGATCTTCAGCACGCCGCCATCCGGCATGGCCTGGATGGCGTTGACGAACAGGTTGATGATGACCTGCTGCAATTCGTTCTTGTTGCAAATGATGCGGCGGCTGGAGTCGATATGCTGTTCGATGGCGATATCGCCCTTGGTCAACAGGTGGCGCACCAGCAACAGGCAATTCTGCAGCAATACCGAGGTATTCACCGGCTCCAGATAGCCAACGTAATCCTGCGGCCGGGCGAATTGCAGCAACTTGGCGACGATCAGGCGGATACGTTGCACCTGCTCATGGATCAACTTGATTTCCGTCGCCACCGGCTCGGCTTGCGGGCCAAGGATGTCGCGCAGCACATCGAGGTTGCCCTGGATGACAGCAATGGGATTGTTGATCTCATGCGCCACGCCGGCCGTCAGCTGGCCGATGGCGGCCAACTTCTCGTTCATCACCAGTTGCGACTGGGCGGCCTTCAGATCGGCCACCGCCCGCTCCAGCTCGGCCGTCCGATCCGCCACCTTGGCATCGAGCGAGGCGCCCCAGCGCTTCAGCGAATCGGCCTGGGATTGCAACTGGTCGAGCAAGCGATCGAAGTGGGCGGCCATGATGCCCAGTTCGTCGTCGCATTCGACGCTGCCGACGCGCGCATCGTCGTTGCCGTACTCGATGGCGGTCATTGTCGCGTGCATGCGCTCGATGGGTTTGAACACCCGGCGCGCCGACAATACGGCAAAGACGCCGGCCAGCAGCATGGCCAGCACGAAAAAGCCGGCGACGGCGGCAAAGGCCCGCCAGCGCGCTTCGATGAAGGGTTTTTCGAGGAAACCGACGTACAACATGCCGATGCGCTGCTGTCGGCCGTCGAGCAGGGGTTCGTAGGCCGAAACGTACCAGTCGTTGACCACGAAGGCGCGATCCAGCCAGGTTATCCCCTTGTTGAGCACCGATTCGTGCACCACCGCCGAAACCCGGGTGCCGATGGCCCGCGTATCGCCAAACAGCCGGACATTGGTCGCCACCCGCACATCGCCGAGAAAGAGCGTCGCCGTACCGGCGCTGCCGGCAGGCAAGGCGCCATCGGGATAGACGATGGCATTCATGCTGTCGATGAAATCCAGGTTCTTGTTGAGCAGCACGCCACCTTCCAGAACCCCCAGCAGCTTGCCCGCTACATCGAACACCGGCGCCGCCGCATGCACCAACACACCGCGATCCTCCACCTCGCGCACGGCCGGACTGGCGTTGGCGGTGGCGATCACCGGGGTGACGGCGCGCGCCGCCAGCGCCGGGTCGATGGCCGCCAGGCGCTCGGCAGAGACAATCTCGGTTTCCGTGCGCTCGCTGCCGGCCAGGGCCGAAGCAATGACCGGCCATTGCCCGCCCAGGCGGCGCCCGGCCTCGATGTCGAGAAAGCGTAGAAAATCGAGCTTGCGACCGAGCGCGGCGGCTTCGAGCATGGCCGACACCTCCGGCGTGGTCTTGCTGCCCCCCTGGGCCACGGAGCGCAGCAACTTGTCGGAATAAGCCATGCTGGCCACCGAACGCCCTACCCCCTCGCTCATCCGCTCGTAATAGCCATGCGCCACGGCCAGGTCGCTGCGTACCTTGGTCACCAGCAACTGGTCGAAATAGCTACCGCCCCAATAAGCCAGGGCGGCCATGATCAGGGGCAACACGATGCCGAGCGGCAACAGCGCCAGCAACAGCAGGCGCGTACGGATCGAGCGCCGGGCCGGCGAAGCTAGATGCCCCAGGCCTGACACTTGCGATCCATGGTCTTGCGCGAAATGCCCAGCCGGCGGCTGGCTTCGGACTTGTTGCCCTCGCTGGCGGCGAGCACGGCCAGGATATGGCGCTTCTCGACAGCCTCCAGCGTCTCGTCGATGCCGGCCGGTGCGTGGATGACGTTGGCCTCCGGTTCCGGCCCGATGTCGAACCAGCCCAGGATCAGCGAACGCTCGACCAGGTTGCGCAATTCACGGACATTACCCGGCCAGTCGTAGTCGGCCATGCGCGCCAGGGTGCGCTGGTCGAGCGCCAGCGGCGGCAAGCCGAGGTTCGGCGCCAGCAGGCTGACGAAATGGCGAACCAGAAGCGGAATATCCTCCGGCCGCTCGCGCAGGGGCGGCAGGGTGACTTCGAGCACCTGCAGCCGGTAATAGAGATCCTGGCGAAAGCGCTGGGCAGCCACCTCGGTTTTCAGGTCGCGGTTGGTGGCGGCAATGACGCGCACATCGACGGCGATTTCCTGCTCCGACCCCACCGGCCGGATACGCCGCTCCTCCAGCGCCCGCAGCAGCTTGGCCTGGGCCGTCAGCGGCAGTTCGGAAATTTCGTCGAGAAACAGCGTGCCGCCCCGGGCGTAGTAGAACAAGCCTTCGCGGTTCTGCTGGGCACCGGTATAGGCACCCTTGATGTGGCCGAACAGCTCCGACTCGATCAACTCGGCAGCAATGGCAGCGCAATTGACCGGCACGAAAGGCCCGTCGGCGCGATTGCTCATGCGATGCAGAGCCCGCGCGGCAACCTCCTTGCCGGTACCGGACTCACCGCAGAGCAGCACCGTGGCCGGCGTCGGGGCGATGCGCTTGAGGCGGTCGCAAACCTTGATCATCAGCTCGGACTGACCGACCACACCTTCGATATCGGCCGCATGGGTGCTGATCTCCCGACGCAGCACGAAGTTCTCGCGGGCCAGG
>CAZDRS010000097.1:0-8236 GCA_964507585.1 uncultured Dechloromonas sp. | reverse complement strand
CAACATGGCGGCGAGGATTTTCGAGCCGGCCTTTTCCCGTTTGTGGGTTGTTTCGGCCACGGTTACGGTGACCAGCCCACCTGCCGTTTCCAGTCGATAAGTCGCCTTGCGGACTTTCTTGCCGCGGAATTCACTATCCGACAATGTCGGGTTCTTTCCCCGCGTGGCGGGCTCGGGATGTAGATCCGCATCCCCGGCCAGCAATTGATCGTTGGGGCCGTAGATGGACAGAAACTCCTCGTCATTGCGGTCGGTGCGCAGGACGGCTTCGGCAGCTGCAGGGAGATCAACCTGCAAACGGGTATCGAGATAGCGGATGCGCCCGCTCAATGCGATGGCGTCGTCCGATAGCGCATGGTCATACGCATCGGCTGCTGGTTCATAGGCGATGCGGTAGTCGACTGCAAGGCTGAGAAAGAGCAGGGCGACCATCGGTAGCCCAAGCCGGGTAAGCAGGCGCCGGCGCAGGGTGCCCGGCGGTGCGGAGGATTCAGAGCTCATCGAGGCGATAGCCAATGCCACGGATGGTGCGGATTTCGATGCCGTACCCCTGCACCTTTTGCCGCAGGCGGGAGATGTAGATTTCCACGGCATTGGCAGTGATCTCGTTTTCCCATTCGCTTAGGCTCTCAGCCATTTTTTGCTTGTTCACCACATTCGGCATGGCTAGCATCAATTGCTGCAGGATTTCCCATTCGCGGCCGGTCAAATCCAGGTTTTCGCCATTTGCCGTGGCGATACGGCGCCCCAGGTCGAGGCAGACGCTGCCCGCGGCCAGCTCGGAAGATACCGACGACCGGCTGCGCCTGATCAGTGCGCGCAGCCTAGCCTGTAATTCGGGCAGATGGAATGGCTTGACCATGTAATCGTCCGCACCGAGGTCGAGGCCGCTGATCCGGTCGTCCATCGCATCGCGGGCAGTCAGGATGAGGACGGGTACCTGGATATTCCGCTGGCGCAATAGGCGGATCAGTTCGAGGCCGGTCATGCCGGGCAGCCCGATGTCGACGATTGCCAGGTCGTAATGCGTCAGGCTCAGGGTGGAAACGGCTGGTTCAGCGGTATTGAGGTGATCGACCGCGAAGCCGACTTTTTCCAGTCCTTCACGGATGCTGTCGGCGAGCAGGATATCGTCTTCGACAAGCAGTATGCGCATGGTTAGGCGGGCTTTCGGTGGTTCAAAACGTGTGGCGGCTATGATAGCCCAGCTGGCCGGACGGCAATTCGGCCCCGTGAAAGGGTGGAAGGCTCCCGCAGGAGCCTTCCGTGGCATGCTGCGAATCAGGAGAGGTTGAAACTCAGCATGCCGGGAAAAGTTGGACAGGGCTTAAATCCAGTTGTTATCCCCGGCGTTGTCCAGGCCATCGCTTAAGCCATCGAAACCGGAGCTGCCCAAAGCCGGGCTGTCGTTCTCGAAAAAATTGTTGATGACGGTTGATTCGCTCGGCTGGAGCAGCGCATTGCCACCGAACAGACCATTGTTGCCGTGGTGGCCGATCAGGTTTTCAATACCCTGAAACAGGAAGGCACCGGCCGCCACGCCGGCCGCCGTGGTGGCTACATTGCCCAGCCAGCCCGAACCCCACGAAGATGCCTGAGCCGGTGCTGCAGGTGCTGCCACGGCCGGCTGGGCTGCCATGCGCGGTGCGGAGTTGCCCCAGGCAACGCTGTTCGTGAAGGCGTTGCGTCCCTGGTTGGCGCGCAAGGCGTCGACTTCGCCCTGAAGTTGTTCGATACGGCTTTGCGCAGAGACAATGGCTTGTTCCTGCAGGAAGGCCTTTTGCACCAACAGGTAGGCAGCATCCGGCTGGCGGGCGACGGCATCGCGAATCAGGCTCTCCGCCTCGGCATCCTTCTGGCCCGGATGCGCGGCGACCAGTTGCGACAAGAAGTTGTTCAGTTGCTCACGTTCCTTGGTATTCACGGAATTCGACTCCTCTAACGAGACCCGACCAAGATAAAGTCGGGCGCTGTGACACTCAAGGTGAGCATTGAAACAGTTTGTCGCTGGATACTGACAGGGTTGTCAGGAATGTGAAGGCGGCTCATCGTGACTCGTTTTCCGTATTGCGCTGGCGCATTCCCCAGAATGCCAGCGGTGGCAGCAGGGTTAGCGTAAACAGCGTTGCTGTTACGACACCGCCGACGATCACGACGGCAAAGGGGCGTTGTGTTTCGGCGCCGATGGCCTTCGACAAGGCCGCCGGCAACAGACCAAGGCCGGCCATCAGCGCGGTCATCAGGATAGGGCGCAGGCGGGAAACGGCGCCCTCGGTGATGGCCCGGACGAGCGTGGCGCCGTTGTCGACCAGGCGAACGATTTCCTCGACCATGATCACCCCGTTCTGCACCGAGATACCGGCGACGGCGATGAAGCCGACGGCTGCCGAGATCGACAGGTGCAGCCCGGCCAGGCCCAGCGCGAAGAAGCCGCCGGCAATGTTGAAGGGCAGCATGGCGAGGATCAGGGCGGCCAGGCGGATCGAGCGGAAAGCCCAGAAGAGCAGCGCGAAGATCCCGAACAAGGAGGCCGGCACGATGACCGCCAGGCGCTTCATGGCGCGTTGCTGGTTTTCGAACTGACCGCCCCAGACGATCCGGTAGCCAGCCGGCAACTGCACCTGGCTGGAGACCTTGGCCATCGCCTCGGTAACGAAGCTGCCCTGGTCGCGACCTTGCAGGTTGGCCTTGACCGAGACGTTGCGGCCGCCGGCCTCGCGGGAAATGCGCGAGGCACCTTCCCGCACCTCGACCATGGCGATGTCGGCGATGCGCACGGTACCGGCATTGCCGGGCAGCGCGATGGGCACGGCGCCGACATCCTCGACCGAGTGGCGGTACGATGCCGCGAAGCGCAGCACGACATCGTAGCGGCGCTCGCCTTCGTAGAAGCCGCCGAGGGCACTACCGCCGAGGGCGGTCTGAACCGCGCCGTTGAGATCGGCCATCGACAGCCCCAGGCGGGCCATCTTGACCCGGTTCGGCACGACAGCCACCTCGGGCTGGCCGCCGGGCAGGATGGCGGCAACATCGCGGCTGCCCGGGATGGTGCGCAGGATGCCGGCGATCTGCTCGGCCTTGTCCTGCAGGATGTCGAGGTCGGGGCCGAAGACCTTGATGGCGATTTCACCCTTGACGCCGGACAGGGCTTCTTCGACGTTGTCCTGGATGACCTGCGAGAAATTGGTCGGCAGGCCGGGGATGGCCTTGAGCTTGTTCGACATGTCCTCAACCAGCGCTTCCTTGTCCGGGAAGCGCCATTCGCCACGTGGTTGCAGGTCGGCGAGGATTTCGATGTTGTTTGGCCCCTTCGGATCCGTTCCGTCATCCGGGCGGCCGACCTGGGTGACCAGCATCTTTACTTCCGGATAGGTGCGCAGCGTGGCGCGAACTGCCCGCTCGACATCCTTGCTCTGATTCAGCGAGGCAGCCGGGGGCAGAGTGATGGTCAGCCACAGGTTGCCTTCGTCCAGGCGCGGCAGGAACTCGCTGCCGAGCAGGGGCACCAGGCCGAAGGCGAGCGCGGCGATCAGGCCGCCAATGGCAAACGCCTGGCGCGGCATGCGCTGGCAACGCATGAGGAGGCGCAGATAGGCGCGTTGCAGGCGAGCCAGCCAGTTGATGTGCTTCTCCGCCAGGTTGGCTTTGCTTAGCACGATGGAGAGCAGGGCGGGCACGACGGTCAGCGTGAAGAGCACGGCACCGATCAGCGAGAAGGAGAGAATCATCGCCACCGGCGCAAAAATGCGCCCTTCGACGCGCTGGAAGGTGAAGATGGGCAGGAAGGCGAGGATGATGATGGCCTTCGAGAACAGGATCGGTTTGGTCAGGCTGGCGGTTACCCAGCGCAGCGCGTCGAAGCGCTGGCCGATGGCCGATTCGATGGCGCCTGTCGGGTGATGGACGGCGAGGCGAACCATCAGGGCCTCGACCAGCACCACGGCGCTGTCGATGATGATGCCGAAGTCGACGGTACCCAGTGAAATCAGGTTGGCCGGCACGCCCTTGAGATCCATTAGCGTGAATGCGAAGAGCAAGGTGAGCGGGATGATGGCGGCAACGACCAGCGCTGCCCGCCATTCGCGCAGGAAGATGACGAGAACGGAAACGACCAGCAAGGCGCCGGCCAGCAGGTTCTCGATGACCGTATGCACCGTATGCTTGACCAGTTCGGTGCGCTGGTAGATTGGCTTGATCGCGACACCCGTCGGCAACTGGCCGTGATTCAGCTCATCGACCCGCTGCAGTACGTCGGCGATGACCTTCGACGGGTCGCCGGCCTTGGTCATCAGGATGATGCCTTCGACCACCGAATCCTGATCGTCGTTGGCCACGATGCCGGAGAGCGGGCGGTCGCCGACCGACACCTCGGCCACGTCGCCAATGGTGACCGTCTTGCCATCCTTGGCTGCAACCACTGTGGCGCGGATGTCGTCGAGATTGCCGAACAGGCCGACTGCGCGCACGACCAGCGACTCCTCGCCGCGTTTCATCAGGCCGCCGGAGGCGTTCTGGTTACCGTTGCCCAGTGCCTGAGACACTTGGTCGAGCGTGATGCCGTAGCGTGTCAGGGCCGGCGGATCGACGCGCACCTGGTATTCCTTGACGGCCCCGCCGAAGCTATTGACGTCAGCCACGCCGGCTACCCGGCGCAGCGCCGGACGGATCACCCAGTCCTGGATGGCGCGCACCTCGCGCAGCGGCATGTCGGGCGGGGCGGTCAGCACGTAACGGTAGATCTCGCCGACCGCCGTGGCCAGCGGCGCCAGCTGGGGCTGGATGCCGGGCGGGAAGGTGACGTTCTGCAGTTTTTCCAGCACCTGGTTGCGGGCGAAATAATCGTTGGTGCCGTCGGCAAAGGTCAGGGTGACGACGGACAGGCCGGTGATCGACACCGAGCGTACTTGCGTCGCCCGCGGCACACCGCTCATTTCCCGCTCGACCGGGATGCTGACCGTGCGTTCGACCTCCTCCGGCGACTGACCGGGATATTGGGTGACGACTTGAACCTGAACATCCTGCACATCGGGGAAGGCTTCGACCGGCAGGTCTTGCAGGGCACGGAAACCGATCACGCCGAGCGCAACGGCCATGACCAGGATGAACATCCGTTGCCGGATGACGAAAGTCGAAAAGCGGGGCAGCACCTTATTCTCCCTGGGCCAGTTCGGAGGCGAGCAGCAAGGCGCCGCGGACGACGACGATTTCGCCGGCTTTCAGTGGCGACTCTGGCGCCAGGTAGGCGAATTCCGCATCCTGCCGGGCGACGCTGACCGGTCGCCGTTCGAAGTCGCGCGGGCCGACCTGGACGAAAACGTGGGCAGTCAGGCCATTGGTCAGCAGGGCGCTGACCGGCAGGCGGACGACCTTGGCGGCATCGGGTGCGCTCAGGCTGGCCCGGGCGAACATCTCCGGCTTCAGGCGGCCATCGGTGTTATCGACCACGGCCCGCACGGGAATGCGGCGGGTTGCCGGATCGACGGCGGCACCGACGCGCTCCACCTGCCCGGTAAAGTCCACGCCGGGATAGGCGTCGAGCATGAAGCGAACGATTTCGCCCGGCTTGGCGAGGGCGGCCGCCTTTTCGGGCAGATCGATGTTCAGCCACAAGCGGCGCAAGTCGGAAATGACGAACAGCGGGTTGGCGGCATCGGGGCGTACCTCGGTGCCTGGATTGGCCTGCCGATCGACGACGGTGCCGGCCAGCGGGGCACGCAGCGTGAGGCGCTGGCCGTCGATCTTGCTGCCGCTCGGCGCCAGGTTGGCCAGGCGCAGGCGGGCACGTTCGGATTCCGCTTCGGCGCTGTGGGCGTCGGCTTCGGCGGCTTCCAGCTCGCGACGGGCCAGCGCCTCACCCTGGAACAGGATTTCTGCCCGGCTCAGCGCCTTGCGCTTCTGGTTGCTGTCGGCTTCCGCCTTGCGCAAATCGGCAATGGCCTGGCCGAAATCGGGTGCATCGAGCATGGCCAACTGGGCGCCGGCTTTCACGTTGTCGCCAATGGCTGCCTGTAGCGACAGCACGCGGCCGGCGACTGGCGGAAAGATGCGGGCGGTGAGGTCTTCGGCTACCGACAGACGGGCGTTCATCGGTTCGCTGGCCGGCAGGGGGGCGGTGGCGACCGTTTCCAGCTTGAGGAAGGCCAGCTGGCCGGCATCGTCCGGCAGGCTGAGACGATTGGCGTTGTTGCGTGCTTTTTCAGGGTGAGGGGCAGGGGGGGCCGAGCGGGTGTGCCAAAGGCCGGTTGCCCCGGCGCAGAGTGCGATCACCAGGGCGACCAGCAGGCCTCGGCGTACCAATGGATGGGAGAGGCGGGAACGAAACGTAGCGGTGTTGCGAGTCATGGCAGTTCCAAACGATGGCGGGCGGCCGCCCAGGCGGCGCGGGCCTTGGCCGCATCGGCCAGGGCGTTGGTGGTATCGATATCGACAGCGAACAGGCTGCGTCGGGCGTCGATCACGTCGAGCGCCGAGGCGGCGCCATGCGAAAAGGCGAGGACGATGGCGGCATATGCCTTGCGCGCGGCCGGCAGGGCCTCGTCGCGCAGGCTGCGGGCGCGTTCGCTCAGGTTCTCCGCTTCATAGGCGGCTTGTTCCTGTTCGGCCAGCGCATTGGCGCGGATTCGAGCCAGTTCGTCCTCGGCCACGTCGCGGTCGACATGGGCGCGGCGGATTTCGCCGCGATAGTCGTAGCCGGTGAATAGCGGAATGCTGACGCCGACGCCATAGGTGGTGCCCGGACGGTCGTCGGGCACGCGTTCGACCTGGGCGCCGATCGTAACGTCGCGTACCTGTTGGGCCTTGGCCAGCGTCACGGCACGTTCGGTAGCCTCGAGGCGCTGGCGGGCGGCAAGCACGTCGGGGCGGTTTTCGATGTCGGCATCGGCCTTAGGCAAGGCGCCGAGGGGCGGCCAGGGATCGGCGGCAGCCAGGCGCGGTGCATCGCTTTCCATTGCCAGCAACTGGGCCAGCACCAAGCGGGCGCGGCGGAGGTCAATGCGCGCCTGGGTGGCCTCGCTATCCGCCTTGAGCGCGTCGGTACGGATACGGGCGGCATCGGCGGCCGACAGGTCGCCGGCCTTGAGGCGCAAGTCGGCCTTGCTCGATACCTGATGGGCGAGTTGGGCCGATTCGTCGGCCAGCCGCGACTTTTCTTCGCTGGCCTTGAGGTCGAAATAGGCCTGCCGGGCGAGCAGCGTTTGCTGGCGCAGGCTGTCGGATTCGTCGGCGCGATTGGCCTGGAGCAGCGCGTCGGCCACCGAGAGGCGCAGATCGCGCTTGTTGCCGCGCTCGATCGGCTGGTCGATGCGCAAGGTGGTGTCGGTATTGCCGCCGGTCGTCGGGCGCCGGCCGTTGAGGTTGCTGGTGTTGAGCGATACGACGGGATTCGGGCGGGCGCCGGCCATGTCGACGCCGGCCTCGCCAGCCGCGGTGGCGCGCCGGGCGCCGATCAAGGCCCGGTTGCGCTGCACAACCATTTGCTCGACTGCTTGCAGGGGGAGCGACAGCGTGGGCTGCGGCTCTGCATGAAGCGTAGCGCTGGCGAGCCCGGCAAGGCACAGGAGCAATAAGGAAAGTCTGGATTTCATGGGGCGGCAGGGTAGCGAAAAAAAGCTGTCGCAAGCCTGACATCCCGGCATCACGGAAAATAAGGAAGCCCCGCCAGTAGTTGGCCGGCGGGGCTTCGGGAGTACTGATTGCCGTCGTTGGGGAAGGGCTACTTGACCGACATCAGGTAGGCAATGACGTCGGCACGCGCTGCAGCATCGCCCAGGCCGTCGTATTTCATCTTGCCGCCGGCGACGACTTTCTTGGGTTGCGTGATGTAGGTATCCACCTTGTCGGCTGCCCAGGTGATGCCGCTTTGCTTCATCGCCTCGGAGTAACCGGAGAAGTCGGCTACCGAACCGGCCTTGCGGCCGAACACTCCGTTCAGGCTGGGGCCCTTCTTGTTTTTGCCGGCGACGGTGCTATGGCAATCGCCGCATTCCTCGGCGAACACGTCGGCACCTTTCTTGGCATCGCCGGCAGCCCAGCCCGGGGCGGCCAATAGGATGGAGGTCAGGCAGAGCAGCAGAGCAAATGTTTGTTTCTTCATGTTCTTTCCTCAAGCCTTAGATCGATGTCCACAGGAACAGCATGGTCGTGTTGTTGTCACGCGCCCGGCGTTCGTTGCCATCGTTGTCGAGATAAGTCGAACCACCCATGAAGCGGTTGTAGCCGGTGTACTGGATGCCGA
>CAZDRS010000096.1:0-8279 GCA_964507585.1 uncultured Dechloromonas sp. | reverse complement strand
CGGGGTCAAAATTCAACGCGCACGGGGGGTCAAAATTCAATGCGCGCGGACAGGCGAAGCAAAAGAAAGTACGCCCGCCCTCAAGGCGGAACGCAGCGCTTGAGAACCCCCTCCCTTACGCCGCCGGCCGCAACTTATGCCGCCACCCCGGATACAACTTGTCCGCATCCTGCGGAAACGACTCGAACGCCCGGGCGAACTCGTAGTGATCCTTGGCCCATTCCACCGGGTCGGCCCCGGCCTTCCAGCAGTCGTAGGCCTGGCGCAGCGAGCGGGCGCCGGCGGCCGGGCTGTCGATGTGGCCGTAGGAACCGCCGCCGGCCGTGTTGATGACGTTGCCGTGGCCGAGGTTGTCGAAGAAGCCGGGCAGGCGCAGCGCGTTCATGCCGCCGGAGATGATCGGCGTCGTCGGCTTCATGCCGTACCACTCCTGATGATAGACGGGGCCGGTGTAGCTGTCGCGCTCGATGATGTAGGCGCAGGCGCGGTCGTCCTTGTCGCCCTCCATCTTGCCGTAGCCCATGGTGCCGACGTGGATGCCGGAGGCGCCCTGCAGGCGGCTCATCTTGGCCAGCACGTAGGCGGTGTAGCCGCGCTTGGACGACGGCGAGGTGACCGCCCCGTGGCCGGCGCGGTGGTAGTGCAGGTACTGGTTGGCGAAGTGGCGGCGGGCGGTGGTGATCATGCCCGGGCCGCCAACGTAGCCGTCGACCAGGAAGGCGACCTTGTCGGCATCCGGCCCGAAGGTGCGCAGGATGTATTCGCCGCGGGCGACCATCTCGTGGTGGTCGTCGGCCGTGATGTTGGCCGAGAACAGTTTGGCCTCGCCGGTTTCGTCCATCGCCCGC
Source organism: uncultured Dechloromonas sp. (assembly GCA_964507585.1). Lineage (GTDB taxonomy): Bacteria > Pseudomonadota > Gammaproteobacteria > Burkholderiales > Rhodocyclaceae > Azonexus. The sequence continues at coordinate 7,431 of CAZDRS010000096.1, read as the reverse complement.
TTCATCGCGTCATACACCAAAGGGATGGTCTGCCGCATCGGCGCGAAGGTCTGGTTGCCCTGTGGCTCGTCGTTCTTGATGAAATCGCCGCCCAGCCAGAATTCGTAGGCGGCGCGGGCGAAGGGCACGGAACGCAGGCCGAGCTTGGGCTTGATGATGGTGCCGGCGATGTAGCCGCCGTCCTTGACCGGCCGGCCGAGGATGCGCCAGAGGTCGGAAATGTCCTTGGCGGGGCCGTCGAACAGTTCGACGGCGCGGCGCGGCACGTAGAAGTCGATCATCTTGGCATGCTCGATGTCGCCCATGCCCTGGTTGTTGCCAATGGTCAGCGTCAGGAAGGAGACCATCATCATGCGGCCGTCGATCAGGTTGCGGTCGAACAGGTCGAGCGGGTAGGCGATGCGCATGTCCTCGCTCGCCTCGTCGATGTGATAGACCAGCGCATCGACGCCGCGCGTGAAATCGTCGGTGGTGCACACCTCGACGTTGGTGCCGGTGGAGGACTCGGCGGCGAAGTGGGCGGCCGCTTCGAGATAGCCGTGGCCGGCCTTGGGTTTCATCTTGTAGGCGCACAGGATGTGCTTGCCGTCGGCGATCAGGTCGGCTTCCTTGAGGCTGAGGTCGGCGTAACGGTTCGATTGATCCATCATTTGTCTCCTTGGTGTGGTCGGGGCAACGTGATGGACTGAATGCTAGGCGGGACTATTGGTAAATAACAGTCACGTTTTTTTACCGAATTATTCAGTGATTGTTGAATTGTTGTGTGGGGAGGTGGGCCGATGCCGGCAGGCCGGGCAAGGGCGATCGGGAACGGCGGAGCGGCCAGTCTGGCGGACTCGGCATCGCAAACGGCGCGTAGCGGCATTGCTACGGTAAGGGTGGCGTCATTGCCGGGTTTTCTCGAGGCAAGTCACATGCCATTGCGCGACGTTGTGCCGTGACATATCTCACGGGCGTTTCGGGCACGGTCGGCTAGCATTTTGCCAACGGAAGTCGGGGGAAGATGTCAGCGATGACGGTAGCAATCAAGGTCAAGGTGGCCGACGGGCAATGGTTCATGCTGGCCGAGGGCGTGCACGACATGCCGGGTCTGGTCGATGGCTGGCTGGAACTGGCCCGGGATATTTTTCCCGGCAGCGAAATCCATGTTGTCGACGATGCACCGAACTCGCCGGCGGATGGTGCGACGCTGCATTAAGCCAAGCGTTGCTTTGCCCTACTGGCGCTCGCTGTAGGTTGGCAGCGTGATGCGGAAAGCCATCGCCAGCAGGCGGGCGGCAAGCACTACGGCCATGCCGGCCCAAGCTGCGGCGACGGGCGAAATGCCGATTTCCTGCAGGCCGATCAAGGCCAGTGCGCCAGCCCAGGCCGCCGAGGCGTAGAGTTCGCCGCGCACGAAGACGAGCGGCACCTCGTTGCACAGCACATCGCGCAACACGCCGCCGACCACGCCGGTAATTACCCCGAGCAGGCTGGCAACCAGCCAGGGGGTGTGCCATTGCAGGGCGACCTGCGTGCCGGCAATGGTGAACAGCGCCAGGCCAATGGCGTCCGGGATCAGGAACAGGCGCTGCGGCAGCTTCAGGCCGCGTACGGCGAAGAAGATGAAGAGCGAGGTGGCGAAGGCGGCGACCAGCGCATTCTGGTCGCTGATCCAGAACACCGGTCGGTCGAGCAGCACGTCGCGCACCGTGCCGCCACCCAGGGCGGTGGCCATGCCGACCATGACGGCGCCGACCAGATCCATGCGCTTGCGGCCGGCATCGAGCACGCCGGTCAGCGCACTGACGGCGACGGCAACGAGGCCGATCCAGTAGAGCAGGGTATCCATGGCCGGTTCAGTGGCGGGCGCAGGTGGCCGGGTTGCTGTCGTAGGCTGCGCTGCCCGATTGGCGCAGCCGCTCCAGATAGCAATCGTATTGCGCCGCCCAGCGGTAGGCGTGGTCGTCGGCGAGCAGGCCGGGCAGGTTGGTCAGGTCGATTTCGGCAATGCGCAGGTCGCGGTTGCCGGTGGCCTGCAGCAGGCCTTCGACCAGCAGCAGGTCGGAGATCAGGTAGGCGGCATGCTTGGGGTCGGCGCCCAGTTGGCTGGCCGTTGTGGCGAGATCGAGGCCGGCATGCAGTTCCAGCGTGGCGCGCAGCATGGCCGGTGAAACGCTATCGAGACCGGCCGGACGATTGAAGAAGTGGGCAACGGCGGGGGCCACGCCGCGCGTGACCGGGCGGCTGATCGCCGTCAGGCTGGCTCCCTGCGGCAGGGCGCGGCCGATACCGGCGAGGTGTTGCTGCAGCAGGCTGCGGGCCCGGCCGAGTTCGTCCGCAGTCAGCGGCTGCAGTTGGCAGGGCATCGTGTCGCCCCGGCCTAGCGCCTGGCACAGCCGGCGATGCCACAGCTTCTGGCCGAACAGGGCGCCGAAGGATTGCCGTTGGCCGGCGATCTGCAGGCTGCCGCCGCCGATGTCGAGGATGTGGCTGGTCGTCAGGCGCGGGCCGAGCAACTGGCGGGCGCCGACGTAGCCGTAGGCGCCTTCCTGGCGTTGCGGGATGACCAGCACGGCGACGCCGGTGTCGCGGCGCAGCGCGGCGAGGTCATTGGCCAGTTGCTGGCGGTCTTCGCTGGCTGCCAGTCGCCAGGCCGAGAAGCCACCGCCGATGCGGATGCAGTCGCTGGCGAAACCGGCACTGGCCGGCAGGTTGCGCAGGGCGCTGGCCGTGGCTGGCAAGGTTTCGGCCAGGCCGCGTCCGGCGGTCAGCGGCGTCAGGTAATCGATGTCGGCGCGGGGCACTTCCGCATGCCCGGTGCTGCCGGCACGTATGCCCGAGGAGCCCATGTCGAAGGCGATCCGGCAGGGCTCGCCGGCCGTGGCGCCGGCGGCGAGCAGGCAAGCGGCAATGCCGGCCAGCAGGTGGCGGAGAGAGGTCACCCGGTCAGAGGTGCAGGTAGCCCATGACGCCGGCGGCCAGCCCGAGGGCCGAGGCACCGTAGACGCCGACCAGCATCCAGCGCTTGCGGGTGAGCAGGGTGATGGCGGACAGCGCGATGGCGATCTGGATCAGCGTGGTGGCCAGCGCCCAGCGTTCGTGGACGTGCATTTCCTGGTTGCTGTGCTCGTCGGAGGCCTTGGCTTCGGCTTCCAGCTTGTCGGCCTCGGCCTTGATCTCTTCCTTTTCCTTCTTGTAGCGCTCGACGGCGGCCTTGAACTTTTCCTGCGCCTCGCCGCTGGTCAACGTGACCGACAGTTCGGCCAGGTTCTGCTTGTTGCTCTTGGCCTGGTAGTAGTTCCACTGGTTGGAAGCGGCCGTCTTCTGGATGGCGGCGTCGTTCTTGTAGAGCAGGGCGGCATTCTGCGAGTGGCCGCCCATGTAGCCGAAGATGGCGCCGACGGTGGACAGTACCGCGGTGAGCACTGCGATGCGCGATGTGAAGTTGTCGCCACCGTGCTGGGCGACATGCTCGACCTCGTGGTCGTGCGGGCCGTGAACGTGAAAGCCGTGACCGGACATGGGGGATTTCCTTTTTTGAAGCGATATTGTGAGGAGGGGATTCTATATTGGGATGGTGCTCGCCGTTTCGTTACAGCGAGTCACAAAATATGATGGCTTTTGGCATGCTTGGCCGAAAAGCCTGGGCTGCTGGCGGCCGCCATGTATCACGCCATCTACGACGGCAGCGGCGAAAAGGCGTACTTGCTGGAACCGACCGATCAGCGGATGTGTACGCTCAGGCGGCAGTACAGGCAGGGGCGCCCGGTGCAGTCGTATTGAGCTAGGCAGCAGGCGACAGCGAGAGATCGGCCAGATTGGCCAACACGGCGACCGCCCCGGAGAAATCCTGCCCCCGCGTGTATTCGCCAACCGTGACCAGGCAGCGCAGGCCAGCGCCCAGGGCGGCGTGCAGGCCGTTTTCGGAATCCTCGATGGCCAGGCAGGCGCTGGCCGGCACGGCGAGGCGGTCGAGCACCCAGCGGTAGATATCCGGGGCCGGTTTCTTGGCGGCGACGATATCGCCGGCACCGATGACCTCGAACCACGCGGCCGAGCCGGGGGCGAGGCTGGCATCGAGCAGGGCGCTGACGTTTTCCGGCGAGGTGGTGGTGGCGATGGCCAGGCGGATGCCGGTGGTGCGGGCAGCGCGAATCACCTCGGCGACGCCGGGGCGCAGGGGGAGTCTCCCTGTGCCGACCCGGCGAACGTAGTGGGTGGTCTTGGCTGCGTGCAGGCAGCGGATCAAGTTGTCGAAGTCGGGGCGTGCCGCCAGCTCGGGGGCAAACCGGGCCGCGTAGTGCCGCATGCGCTCCTTGCCGCCGGTGATGGCGAGCAGTTCGCCGTACAGCGTTTCATCCCAATGCCAGTCGAGGCCGAGTTCGGCGAAGGCATCGTTGAAGGCGGGGCGATGGCCGTCGCGCTCGGTTTCGGCGAGGGTGCCATCGACGTCGAAGATCAGGGCCTGGAGTTTTTTCATGCCTTAACCATAGCCCTAGCAATCGGTCGGGCCTAGTCAGGATTGTTGAAGCAAGGCTTAAGTCTTTTTTAATAAACGATGCCTGAATCTCCGGTTAAGAAAATCTGACTGTTACTTAATTAACGAGTCACTTATCGTGGCTACCAATGCGGTAACACAAGAATGATTGGAGACACCATGCAATTCGGCCGTACCACCCTCTCGAAGTTCGTCATCGAACACACTCGCGCCAGCCACGGCGAACTGGGCGCCCTGCTCATCGACGTGGCCGCCGCCGTCAAGACCATCTCGGCCATGGTGGCCAAGGGGGCGCTGGGCGGCAGCTTGGGCGCGCTGGATAGCACCAATGTGCAAGGCGAGGTGCAGAAAAAGCTGGATGTGCTGACCAACGAGGCCATCCTGCGCCACTGCGAATGGGGCGGCCAACTCGCCGGCATGGCCTCCGAGGAAATGGATGAGCCATATCCGATTCCGGCCGAGTACCCGCGTGGCCGTTACCTGCTGGTGTTCGATCCGCTCGACGGTTCGTCGAACAGCGATGTCAATGTCTCGGTCGGCACCATCTTCTCGGTGCTGCAGCGAGCCTGTGCCGGCGATGCGGCCGAGGGCGACTTCCTGCGCCCCGGTGGCGAGCAGGTGGCGGCCGGCTACGCCATCTACGGCCCATCGACCATGATGGTGCTGACGCTGGGCAACGGCACGCACGGCTTCACGCTCGACCGCGAGAGCGGCAACTTCATCCTGACCCACGCCAATATCCGGGTGCCGGAAGATACCCGTGAGTTCGCCATCAATACCTCGAACGAGCGTTTCTGGGAGCCGCCCATCCAGCGCTACGTGGCCGAGTGCAAGGCAGGCAAGACCGGCGTGCGCGGCGAGGATTTCAACACCCGCTGGATCGCCTCGCTGGTTGCCGAGGTGCATCGCATCCTGATCCGCGGCGGCATCTTCATGTACCCCAAGGACAACAAGGATCCGAAGAAACCGGGTCGCCTGCGCCTGCTTTACGAAGCCAACCCGATGGCCATGCTGATCGAGCAGGCCGGCGGTGCCGCGACGACCGGTCGCCAGCGCATCCTCGATGTGCAGCCGGACAGCCTGCACCAGCGCGTGCCGGTCATCCTCGGCTCGAAGAACGAAGTCGAGCGCGTCGAGCGCTACCATCACGAATACGACACCGGCGCCGACCGGCCCTTCGTTTCGCCGCTGTTCTCGGAACGGTCGTTGTTCCGGGATACGGCGTGATGGAACCAGGGGCGTCGTTCCCGCGCAGGCGGGAACCCAGGGTTGCGAAAGCCGCTGGATTCCTGCCTGTGCGGGAGTGACGAAGGAAGCAGCACGCAAAGCATTCACATCCGCAGGAGAAATCCATGTCCGTCAAACACCCGATCATCGCCATCACCGGTTCGTCCGGTGCCGGCACCAGCACGGTGATGCAGAGCTTCCAGCACATCTTCCGGCGCGAGAAGATCAACGCCCAGATCGTCGAGGGCGATTCCTTCCACCGCTACGACCGGCTGAGCATGCGGGCCGAGATGAAGGCGCAGGAGGAAATCGGCAACCTGAACTTCAGCCATTTCGGCCCGGAGGCCAACCTGCTGGCCGAACTGGAGCAACTGTTCGTCGATTATGGCAACAGCGGCAGCGGCAAGGTGCGCAAGTACCTGCACGATGCCGGCGAGGCCGAGCCGTGGCAGCAGGAGCCGGGCACCTTCACGCCATGGCAGGATATTCCCGGCGATACCGACCTGATGTTCTACGAAGGCCTGCATGGCGCCTGGGCCGGTGACGGCATCGATATCGCCAGGCAGGTCGATCTCTGTGTCGGTGTCGTGCCCATCATCAACCTGGAATGGATCCAGAAGCTGCACCGCGACCAGAAGCTGCGCGGCTATTCGCAGGAGGCGGTGACCGACACCATCCTGCGCCGCATGCCGGACTACGTCAGCCACCTCTGCCCGCAGTTCTCGCGCACCCACGTCAATTTCCAGCGCGTGCCGATTGTCGACACCTCTAATCCCTTCATCGCCCGCGATATTCCGACGGCCGACGAAAGCATGGTGGTGATCCGCTTCGCCAATCCCAAGGGCATCGACTTCCAGTACCTGCTCTCCATCCTGCATGGCGCCATGCTCACCCGCCCGAACACGCTGGTCGTGCCGGGCGGCAAGATGGGCCTGGCCATGCAGATGATCTTCACGCCGATGGTGCTGCGTTTGATGGATCTGAAGCGCCGGGCGTAACCCCCCCCAATCGTCGTTCCCGCGTAGGCGGGAACCCAGAGATGCACCTCCTGGATTCCCGCCCGCGCGGGAATGGCGGCGTGCTACCGAAATTTCGAAAAACGGAGACAAATATGGAACGCGACAAGACCGAAATCACCTTCCGCCGCGAACTGGCCAACGCCGTCCGCTTCCTCGCCATCGACGCCGTCGAGAAGGCCAAGTCCGGCCACCCCGGCGCGCCGATGGGCATGGCCGACATTGCCGAAGTGCTGTGGCGTGACCACCTGAAGCACAACCCGACCAACCCGCAGTGGCCGGATCGTGACCGCTTCGTGCTGTCCAACGGCCACGGCTCGATGCTGCTCTACGCGCTGCTGCACCTGACCGGCTACGACCTGCCGCTGGAGCAGTTGCAGAACTTCCGCCAACTGGGCAGCAAGACGGCAGGCCACCCGGAAGTCGGCCATACGCCGGGCGTCGAGACGACCACCGGCCCGCTCGGCCAGGGGCTGACCAACGCCGTCGGCATGGCGCTGGCCGAAAAGCTGCTGGCCCGGCGCTACAACCGGCCGGACTGCGATATCGTCGATCACCGCACCTGGGTCTTCCTCGGCGACGGCTGCCTGATGGAAGGCGTCAGCCACGAAGCCTGTTCGCTGGCCGGCGTCTGGGGGCTGGACAAGCTGGTTGCCTTCTACGACGACAACGGCATCTCCATCGACGGCCATGTCGAAGGCTGGTTCA
>CAZDRS010000095.1:0-8446 GCA_964507585.1 uncultured Dechloromonas sp. | reverse complement strand
AAGCCCGCCAGACGGCGCGCGACAAGGGCTACGTCGAAACCGCCTTCGGCCGCCGCCTGTGGTTCCCCGAAATCCGCTCCAGCCAGGCCATGCGCCGCCAGGGCGCCGAGCGCGCCGCGATCAATGCGCCCATGCAGGGCACCGCCGCCGACCTCATCAAGCTGGCGATGATCGCCGTGCAGGACTGGCTGGAAAAATCAGGCCTGAAATCGAAGCTGGTGCTGCAGGTCCACGACGAACAGCTGCTCGAAGTGCCTGATGACGAACTGAACGAAGTTCGCCTGCACTTGCCGCGCCTGATGGGGCAGGTGGCGGCGCTGAAGGTACCGCTGGTCGTCGAGGTTGGCGTCGGGGCGAACTGGGAGGCGGCGCACTGAGATCTCGTGCGCTGTCTCTTTCAGTATAAAACACATAGTACATGGTTAAGCTTTCATACCTCAGCATGCAATCTCACACTCAAGCTCTCAAGAAAATACTCGTTATTCGCCGTGACAACATTGGCGATCTAGTTTTGACCACTCCCCTGTTGCATTCACTCAGAAAACAGTTTCCCACCGCCAGAATTGATCTGCTGACGAATAGCTACTGCGCGCCAGTGCTTGACGGCAATACCGATGTAGACCAGGTAATGATTTACGAGAAAGGTCATCATCGGGGAAATCGCAGCCTTTTCAGGGTCTACTTCGAGCGCCTTCAGCTTATTTGGAAGCTCCGCAAATCAAAATATGATTGCATCGTTCTCGGCAAGCCGTCTGTCGAGCCTAGACCATTGCAACTGGCGCGAATGATTGGTGCCCCAAGGATAATCGGGATAACCGCGCCCGGATCACCGTTTGAGAAGTACCTCACGAACCCTCTCTACTGGGAACCCTCTCAAGGGCAACATGTGGCAGAACGTTGCATGCAACTGCTGTCTGCCCTGGGAACACCGGAGTCGGCGGGGCCCTTGCGGATTTTTCCCGACAGCAAGCTATCCCAAAATGCGAAAAATTTATTTAACGCAAGATTCGGCGACAACCGATTAATCGTTGCCGTTCAAATCAGCTCCCGGAAAATAAAGCAACGCTGGCCAATCGATCGATTCATGGACCTCATCAAGCTGCTCAATGCACGTCATGATTGTGCATTCGTCTTGTTCTGGTCACCCGGTTCAAAAGACAATCCGATGCACCCCGGGGATGATGAAAATGCACAGGAAATAATTGAACATTTTCCACAGGATTTTCCAATTACTCCGTACCCAACAAAATCCCTGACCGAATTGATCGCCGGCCTCGCTGCAACCCAGATGATGATTACCAGCGATGGCGGCGCCCTGCATTTGGGTGCAGCTGCTGGCTTGCCGATATTATGTTTCTTCGGCAATTCGGAGGCACATCGCTGGCATCCTTGGGCAGTGCCGTATCGATTGATTCAGGAGGAGAGCCAAGACGTCCGAACGATTTCCGTCGAGAAAGCGGCAAACGAATTCGACCTCCTGGTCGACTCGATCCGGGCAACCGGTCAAATCGTAATTTGATTAATTTTTTAGTCGAACCTTATTGATCGATCTTCGCTTCGGATGATGCCAGGGATGCCAACATCAACCCCACGAATATTCCGATAAGTTTCCAGCTGATCGACTCGACCATTCCATGAACCATGTATTTTGTCAAAACGACCATCGCGGATGAAACTAGGAGTGCATTTCCTGATTGCCACGACAGCAGGATGTTTCGAATGACAAAATGGTAGAAATAAAGTAACAGAAATAATCCGACGATACCCCCTGCCGATAACACCTCAAAATAATTGCTGTGAGGACCAAGATTTATATACACCGATTTATCACCAACGACATCCTTGAGCCAAGTCGGATCATTTTCCGATAACTCGGACGCCTTGGCATGAAACGAATCGGTTCCATATCCAATACCCGCGATCGGTGACTCTAACCAGAATCGGATCGCCGGCCCCCATGTATAACTCATCCTGTCGCCGGTGTAGGCAATATTGGAAGCTCGGCTCTTCAGCTGACTTCCGGGGGATATCCACAACACCCCCAACACCAGAAAGCAACTCAGCAAGAGAAGAAGAATCTTTTTTTTGTCGCGGATAGCCCGTAAAGCGAATGCCATCAAAAAGATAACCAATGCGAGCCAGACACCTCGCGCCATCGTGATCAGCATCAGGATGGAAAATATGCCAATCAATATAAAAGCGGAAAACCGCATCCATCTCTTATACAAAAAAACTCCGCCAAACGCCAAGAACGGAAGCAGCATGATCAATTGCCCCCCCCAGCTTCTCATCGTCGGATAAGGAGGAATCGGGACGTTTTCTTTTCGTGAAATAGCCAGCCACTCGCCGCAAAACATGACGACCAGGCAAAGGCACAATCCCAGTAAAAAAACCCACAAACGAGACTGGCTTTCACGCTTCTGGAATATCACGAAAAAAATGATCGCCATTTGCAGCGCAATACCGAGATTTCCTCGCCAATCGGCAAAAGCCTTAAGAACATCGCTTGACCAAAAGCAGGCAACAAGATTCCAGGTGACGAACAACAGGAAGCTCAAGCCAAACGGCTTTTGAATCCTTTTAAGGTCATCCCCTCTGGTGACGATCAAATAAGGGATCGCGACTAAAGGAGCGCCATATAGACCAAGATTGTAGAAAAAATTCGTATGGGGCAGGGTGACGCCGATAAGCCAGGCATAGAGCAAGGCTTCGCAAATGCCATGCGAAATCCATCGTAGTGGATATTTATCGTTATTTTCCCGACTAAACGAAATCATCATAAATACCGGAAAGTTTTTCACTAACGATCGACCAGTCGTGATGCTGGCGTGCATAGCGTGCAGCCTCTCTGGCAACATTTCCGGCTTCGTCTTTGGATTCGAGAATACGATCGATCTGGGAGGCCAAAGTCGCAGCATCACCCGGCTCATCGATCAAATATCCATTTATTCCTTCGCTGACGAACTCCGGCAACCCGCCCTTCCGGGCTGCAAGTACCGGCACGCCGGCAGCCATACCCTCAAGGCACACCATGCCAAATGGCTCTTCGAAAACCGAAGGTATCACCAGAAGATCGGCCGCACGATAATGAGCCGGCATCGCGTCGGGATGCACGGACCCCAACCAAAGAACCTGTGATGCGAAGGGCTTGAGAAACGCTTCGAGCTTGTCGGCATATTTCGCGCGATCATTTCCCCCAGAGCTTCGGCCACCAATGATCACAAGTTGAAGATCCGGGTGTATGGGAAAAAGGAGCGCCATGGCCTCAGCCAACCGATTCAATCCTTTTTCCGGTGAAATTCGTCCAGCGAAGAGGACAACTTTCTTCTGAGCGGAGAATCCGATTTTCCATTCGGGCTTCTCTGTATCGCAGGTGTAGGCCTGACGATCCACGCCGTTGGTGATAACCCGGATATCCATATCCGGCAGTCGTTCCCGATACCATCCGGCCAGATATTCGCTGACAGTTAAAACGCAATTTGCCTTGAAACCAGCAGGGGGCAGCTTTTCGTTATGCATATGCAAAATCGATTTTCTGCCTTTAAGGTGACTCCTGATTTGCATGTGTAGCGCCGGCGAATTGTGGGTATGGATAATATGGGCATCCACCTTTTTTACATATTGCGCGGCGCGTGCGGCATAACCATACGGATCGAGACGGGTCCATTTCTGGAACAGGCGCTTATATGCCTTTGAAAGACTGATTCGGTAAAAATGAACTCCGTCGCGTATCTCGACCTCCGGGGAATCATCGTTTTCCCCTGTGCAGACGATGTGCGGCACGTATTTACCGGAACGTGCCAGACTCCTGCATACCTGCCACATCCACCATTCAACCGCCGCCGCACTGGTTGGTGGAATACGCTGTATCGGTTGGGCAATCATGACGATATTTTGCATTTGTATTCGTGCTATCTGCCGCGTAAATTATTATTGCTGTTCAAGTTATCGCACACTGTCAGGCAACGCCGTGATTGACCAGACGACTTTCGATCAACGCCCGAATTGTCTGGCCTCTAGCAAGCCATGTGAACTTGCCAACATCCACGTCATCGTATAACCGGTCAGCGCTACCGGCATTGAGCAGCGCTATCGCATGGACGATTTTCTCGGCACAGGAAACGGGATTGCCTACTTCAAACATAGCTTCAGAATTCCGCCACACCTCACGAATACTCGGCAGATCGGCCAGGACCAGCGGTTTGGACATCGACATGTACTCGAAGAGCTTGAGTGGCGAGGTATAGCGACTGGCAATACTCGTCTGGGTCAAAGGCAAGGCACAAACATCAGCCTGCGCAATCAGGTCGAAGCGCTTTGCCGGGTCAATCTTTCCGAGGAATATCACGCGGTCCCCCACTCCCCTTGCCTCAGCCAAACGTTTCAGCTCCTCAATTCGAGCTGCTTCTCCGCCGGCAATCCAGCATTCGGTGGGCACCGGCACATCTGCCATGGCCTCGATAATGGTACCGACACCCTTCCAGGGATGCAGGCTACCCAGATAAAGTACCCTCGGCGGACCCGGCTGGCGGCCTGTTTCGACGAATCGGCGGCGTGCCGCGTCGGCCAGGGCCGGATCGAAGCTATCCGGCAAAACATGGATGTGCTCGCGGGAGACGCCATAATCCCGGCAGATATCGTCGATCAGTAACCCCGTCAGCGCGAATACGCCTGTCGCCCGAGCATAGACGACACGCTCGTTATCCAGCAAGCGCTGGTATTTGCCGAGGTTTGACCCGCGCAAGGGCGAGCGCTCTTCCTTGAACGTTTGCGCGAAGATTTCGTGGGTCTCGAAAAAGATCGGCAGCCGGGGCAACCGTTCGATCAGATGGCGTGCCAATTTCAGGTTGCGCACCAGGGCCGCGTCGAAACCCCCACGCTCGAGCTGGCGAACCGCCTGCCAGAAGAAAGGCTTGTGCGTAGAGAACGGGAAATACCACCGCTTGCGCGGATCGAACTGTGGCAAGTACCGAACCCGCGGCGACAAACCATGCCCCAGCACTTTTTCTGCGGTGAGCGGCGAGCGCGGGGTGATCAATGTGACATCAACGCCGGCCTGGCCCAATCCGTCTACGGTCTGCAACATCTGCATAGTAGAGGGCGTTCGACCGGGCACCGGGTGCGGATCAAGGTAGGCCAGTTTCATGGCGCAAGCCCCTTGAGCAACCGTTCCGCCGACTGGCGCCAAGTGAAGTGCTCCTCGATACGCCGCCGCGCCGCCGCACCCAGGCGCATGCGCAGTTCGGCATCATGCGCCAGCCGTGCCATCGCTTCGGCCAGAGCTAACGGATCGGCGGCCGGGACGAGCAGGCCAGCGCACTCCTCGTTTCCTATCACCTCGGGGATGCCACCGATATGGCTGCCAATCACCGGCAACCCGCAAGCCATAGCCTCGGCAATCGTGATTCCGAAAGCCTCGTCGGCGATACTGGGAAAGACCCCGGCATCGCTCAAGGCATACCATTCAGGGAGCTCACTATGCGGAACAGCGCCTTGAAAGATCACCTGCTTCGTCACGCCTAGACGTGCCGCGAGTTCAATCAGTCCTGCCTTTTCGCTACCGTCGCCAATGATCAGCAAGCGTACTGACAGATCCTTCAGGGCAGGCTCGACCAGGGCGCGAATCGCGATCACCATGCCTTTCCAGCCGACCAGGCGACCGGCGAAGGCAAACAATACTTCGTCCCCGGCCACTCCGATCGCCGCCCGGCGATGCGGATCACGCTCACCAGGCCGGAAATGCTCAATATCGACGCCGTTGTACATTACGCGAGGAAACCGCTTGAAGTGCGCGCCAATCTGCCAGGCATTGAAATGGCTACAGGCGAGCCAAGCATCAATCTTCTTGGCCAGATAGCGGTCACCCTTGAAGAAGCTCGTGCCACCACTCATGAAGGCGAATCGCGTACGACTGCCCGGCCCGAGCAGGTGCGGCCAGAAGAAATCGAACGGTTTGGTCAGGATTACCCAGTCGAATTCGCCTGCCGCCACTGCATACCGCGCCGAACGGGCAAAACTCCAGCGCTCCCACAGGCGTCGGAAGCGATTCCCAAGGTCAAGGACGCGCTCACGAGACGTAAACGGAAAGGTCTGGATGTCAATCTTCCGTCCACCAAAATCGGGGCGAATTGCGCCATCGCCGCCAAAGACGGTTATTTCGTGCCCCAAATCGGTCAAAGCGCAGGCCAGTTGCCAGATTGCCACCTGGATGCCACCGTAGGAGACCGTTGCAGTCACATCGATAAATGCAATTTTCATGGTTTGTCCAAATGGGCGCAGGCAGCAGCAAGGACAGTTGCGACCGGAATATCAGCCATGCTTGCCGACCGCTCGGGCGGCACCGCCGGATGCTCAATGACGGTAAGTGCCGGATGACTCTGGGGAGCCAGCAGATACCCCGGATGGTAGCTGTGGTAGAGGGCAACCATGGGAATGCCGAGGGCACCCGCCAAATGCGTCGGTCCGGTATCCACGCCGACATAGAGTGCTAGGCGGGCAAGCATTGCTGCATTTTCCCGCATCGAGAAAGCACCTGCCGTGCTGCTAACCCGATCGCCTAGCGACTCGGCCAACTGATTCGCAAGCTCCTTGCTCTCAGATCCACCAAGCAGGAGGATATGGATGTCCACGTAACGCGTCAGCAAAGCTGTGGCCAGTTCGGAAAAATATTCGGCCGGCCAATCCCGATAGGCCTTGGTCGGAAAACTCTGCAACTGCAAGCCCACCAAACGCCGTCCCTGCCAACCGTTCCGCGCAATATAGGCTGCTGCAGCTGCCGCTTCCTGCGGGGCAACGCTATAGCGAAGAGACAGGTCGGTTGCCGTCAGACCAAACGGCACAAGCAGAAGAGCCCGCTCGACGGTAGCCGGCGTCGGCCCCTGAGGGCGCGGCACAGGTACGGTAAGGGCTCGCCGAACAGTTTCGTTACCGGCGAACCCGACTACCACCTTGGCAACACGCCGGGCATAGGCAAACAAAGGCAGGTCGTCACCGTAAACGATAGCGGCATCGTACCCCCGCCCAGGCAATCGTCCGCACCACGGCGCACGCCGCTTGGTAATCGTGTCGAGCCTATCGATGAATGAGAGGTTTTCCAGAATTTCGCGCCGGGCCGGGTGCGCCAGAACCGTCAGGTGAGCCTGTGGCCAGCGTTGCTTGAGAGCAGCAAGGGTCGGTGTGATCAAAAGCGTATCACCGAAGCGAGCAACACAAATAACCAGCAGCCGCGGTCGGTCCGGCAAATCAAGTAGCTTTTTATCAGGGCCCATTTCAGCGACTTTTCATCTTGAGATAAATGGCCGAAACGATCGGCCGACCATAGATCGCCATGCGCTGACCAAACCAAACGGCAGGCTTGTCCTTGATTACAAGACGCGGGATACGAGCGAGGTCGACATCATGGCGTACGACATCATGCTCAGTAGTGTACAGATGCGTGAAGCCGGCTTCCCGGGCGACGCGCTGATAGGCGGCATCGAAGTAGCCCTGCGGCCAACACAGGTGCGGTGTCGCTTTGCCCAGGCGTGCTGCCAGCGTCGCCCGCGAAGCGGCCAGATCTTCGGCCAGCGCGGCGTCGCGGGCAGCCTGATCGGCCACCGTGCGGTCCCAGCGGGTATGGGTATGGGTGTGCGAATGGAAATCGAAGGTGCCGGCGATGCGCATCGCCTCGACCTCGGACCAGCGCAGGAAGGCATCGTCAAGCCGGCCCTCGGCGGCCGCGGCCATGGCCTGCTTGTGGGTCGGCACCTCCGGCACGCCGGGCTGGCCGGCATGCGGACGAACTTCGCCCTCGCCGATCCAGCCGGTGATCAGGAACAGCGTGGCGCGCTGGCCGAACTCCTTGAGCACCGGGTGGGCGTAGACCCAGTTGTCGAGATAGCCGTCGTCGAACGTGACCAGCACGCTTTTCTTCGGCACCTCGCCGCTCGCCAGGGCTTGGGCGAATTCGTCGGTAGACAGCGTTTTCCAGCCGTTTTCGGCCAACCATTGCATGTGCGCCCGGAAATTGTCCGGCGAGCAGGTCACCAGCCCGGGTTTCGGGCTGATGTGGTGGTACATCAGCACGGGCAGCGGCTGCCCGAGGCTCATTGCGCCTCCAGCAGGCGCTGGTACAAAGCTTCCATACCCTGCGCCATGACTTCGCGGGAAAACTTGCGGCGCACGAATTCGGTGGCGTTGGCGCCCATCGACTGGCGCAGTACGGGGTCGGCCAGCAGGCGGACCAACGGCTCGATCAAGGCCTTGCCGTCATGGGCGGGAACGAGGTAGCCGGTCTTGCCGTCGAGGATCACTTCCGGCACGCCGTCCACGTTGGACGCCACGGCCGGCAGGCCCATCGCGCCGGCCTCGATGAAGGCGGTGCCGAGCGCCTCCTGGTGCGTCGGCAGCACAAAGACGTCGAGCGAGGCGAGCACGTTGGTCACGTCGCGGCGCAGGCCGAGCAGGT
>CAZDRS010000094.1:0-8505 GCA_964507585.1 uncultured Dechloromonas sp. | reverse complement strand
GTCGCGCGCTATCATTTCGTCTCCCGTTCGCCGCATTCGTGGACGCCGCGTCACCTGGCCCGGCACCGCGACCTCGACTGGAAGATTCCGGAATGAGCCTGACGCCCCTGCGCAAATTACCTGCCATCCTCGTTGTCGATGACGAAGTGCGCTCGCAGGAAGCCCTGCACCGCACGCTGGAGGAGGATTTCGAGGTATTTTGCGCCTCCGGGGCCGATGAAGGCATGGCCATCCTCGAACGCGAGCAGCTGAGCTCCGGCATCCGCATCGTGCTGTGCGACCAGCGCATGCCGGGCACCACCGGCGTGCAGTTCCTGAAAGAAGTGCGTGACCGCTGGCCGGACATCGTGCGCATCATCCTCTCCGGCTACACCGACGCCGAGGACATCATCACCAGCGTCAACGAAGCCGGCATCTGGCAATACCTGCTCAAGCCCTGGCAGCCCGAGCAATTGCTGCTGACCTTGCAGCGTGCCGCCGAAGTCTGGCGCTTGCAGCAGGAAAACCAGCGCCTCAGCCTCGATCTGCGCACGGCCGAGCCGGTGCTCAAGCGCCATGTCGAAACCAAGCAGGAGAAGGCGAAGAGCAGCCTCGGCCTGGCCGCCGTGATCCGCGCCCCGGGCAGCCCGCTCAACACCGTTTGCGATCTGGTCGAGCGGGTGGCGCCCTACGACCTGTCGGTGATGGTGACCGGCGAATCGGGTACCGGCAAGGAGATGGTCGCTCGCGCCATTCACTATGAGAGCCGGCGCGCCAGCAAGGCTTTCATTACCGAGAACTGCGGCGCGCTGCCGGATACCTTGCTCGAATCCGAACTGTTCGGCTACAAGCGCGGCGCCTTTACCGGCGCTGTCGATGATCGTGTCGGACTTTTCCAGCAAGCCGACGGCGGCACGCTGTTTCTCGACGAAATCGGCGAAACCAGCCCGGCCTTCCAGGTCAAGCTGCTGCGCGTACTGCAGGAAGGCGAGTTCCGGCCGCTCGGCAGCAACCGGCCGGTGACGGTGGATGTGCGCGTCATCGCGGCAACCAACCGCGACCTGGAAGCCGATGTGCGCAGCGGCCGCTTCCGCGAAGACCTCTATTACCGGCTGGCGACCATTTCGTTGCATGTGCCGCCCTTGCGCGAGCGGACGATGGATTTGCCGCTGCTCGCCAATCGCCTGCTGGCATCGAGTTGCAGCGCCCTCGGCAAATCGGTCGACGGTTTTTCCAAGGAGGCGATGGCTTGCATCGCCGCCTACCGCTGGCCGGGCAATGTGCGCGAACTGCAGAACGAAATCCTGCGCATGGTTGCGTTGGCGACAACGCCGCTGCTCGGCGCCGACCTGCTGTCGCCACGCGTGCTGCGCACGCCGGTTGGCGAAACGCCGACCGCCGATTTCGCCTGGGCCGACGGTCTCACCGGCGGCCTGAAGGAGCGCATGGAACAGCTCGAAATGCATGTCCTCAAGGAAGCGATGATCCGCCTGCGCTGGAACAAGTCGAAGGCAGCACGCGAACTCGGCCTGTCGCGCGTCGGCTTGCGCGCCAAGCTGGTTCGTTACGGGCTGGAGCAGGCCGAATGAAAGTGCTCTGGCTGCAGAGCGGTGGTTGCGGCGGTTGTACGCAATCGCTGCTCTGTTCCGACCCGCGCCCGCTGTTCGACGAGTTGCGCGATGCCGGCATCGAATTCCTCTGGCATCCCGGCTTGTCGCTGGAAAGCGGCGAGGAGGCTCTGGCTATTCTTGAAGACTGCGCCGAAGGGCGCCTGGCCTTTGATGCCCTGTGCGTCGAGGGCGCCATGCTGCGCGGCCCCAACGGCAGCGGCCGTTTCCACCTGCTGGCCGGCAGCGGGCGGCCCTTGACCGAATGGGTGGAGCGCCTGGCCAGACGGGCCCGCTGGGTGTTTGCCATTGGTTCCTGCACGGCCTACGGCGGTTTTTCGGCCAACACGCCGGGCAACCCGCTGGAAGCCTGCGGCCTGCAATACGATGAACAAACGCCGGGTGGCCTGCTTGGCGCCGGTTTCCGCTCGCCGGAAGGCTTGCCGGTGGTCAATATCGCCGGCTGCCCGACGCACCCGGGCTGGGTGGTCGATACGCTGGAAAAGGCCGCACTGGAAGGGCTCAGGCCGGACGATCTGGATGAATTCGGGCGGCCACTGTTGTTTGCCGGCGGCTTGGTGCACCACGGTTGCGCCCGCAACGAATATTACGAATTCAAGGCCAGCGCTGAAAAACAGTCCGACCTCGGCTGCCTGATGGAAAACCTCGGCTGCAAAGGCACGCAGGCCCACGCCGACTGCAATGTCCGGCCGTGGAATGGGGCCGGCTCTTGCCTGCGTGGCGGTTTTGCCTGCATCGCCTGCACCGAGCCGGGTTTCGAATCGCCGGGCCACGCTTTCCAGGAAACGCCCAAGTTGGCCGGCATCCCGATCGGCTTGCCGACCGACATGCCGAAAGCCTGGTTCGTTGCGCTGGCGGCCCTCTCCAAGTCGGCAACGCCGAAGCGGGTGCGCAACAATGCGGTGGCCGATCACCCGGTCATCCTGCCGACCGTGCGCAAAAAAGGGGGCGGCAAGTGACGCGCATCGTCCTCGGGCCGTTCAACCGTGTCGAAGGCGATCTCGAAGTCAGCCTTGACCTGGCGGATGGGCGCATTCAGTCTGCTTTCGTCAATTCGCCGCTGTTTCGTGGCTTCGAGCAGATCCTGATCGGCCGCCCGCCGCTCGATGCCCTGGCCATCGTGCCGCGTATCTGCGGCATCTGCTCGGTTGCCCAGTCGGCGGCTGCCGCTTCGGCGCTGGCCGATGCCATGGGCCTCGTACCGACGCCGAACGGTGCCTTGTCACGACATCTGATCCAGGCCACTGAGAACCTGGCCGATCACCTGACGCATTTCTACCTGTTCTTCATGCCGGATTTTGCGCGCCCGGCCTACGCCAATCGGCCCTGGCATGCTGCCGTGGTGCAGCGCTTTGCCGCCGTGCGCGGCGAGGCGGCAGCCGAGGTGCTGCCGGCCCGTGCCAATTTCCTCAAGCTAATGGGCTTCCTGGCCGGCCGCTGGCCGCACACGCTGGCCATCCAACCGGGTGGCAGCACGCGTGCCATCACGGCCGGCGAGCGTATCCGGCTGCTTGCCAGCCTGCGCGACTTCCGCGGCTTCCTGGAGAAACGCCTGTTCGGCGATTCCCTGGCTACCGTTGCCGCCCTCTCCGGCAAGGATCAGTTGCTCGCCTGGGCAACCGGCCGGCCAGGCGATCTGCCGGCTTTCCTGGCGGTTGCGACCGATCTTGGACTCGACCGGATCGGCAAAGCCTACGACGCCTTTCTGTCGCACGGTGCCTACGATCTTTTCCCGGCCGGCACCTGGCAGGCCAACATCCTGGCCCCATTCGACCCGGTTGCCATTGCCGAGGATGCCCGCCACGCCTGGCTGGCCGACGATGTCGCCCGTCATCCGGCGCACGGCGAAACCATCGTCGCGGCCGACAAACCTGACGCCTACACCTGGTGCAAGGCTCCGCGTTATGCCGGGCAGGCCTTCGAAGTCGGCGCCCTGGCCCGCCAGGTAATCGCCGGTCATCCACTCCTGCTCGACCTGGTCGGCCGCGATGGCGGCAGCGTCATGGCCCGCGTCGTCGCCCGCCTGCTCGAACTGGCACTGGTCGTGCCGGTCATGGAAAGCTGGGTGCAGGCCTTGCAGCCGGGCGAACCCTTCTGTGCCCACGGCGACATGCCCGAGGACGCCAGCGGTGCCGGCCTTGTCGAAGCCGCCCGCGGCAGTCTCGGCCACTGGCTGAGCATCCGCCGCGGCCGCATCGAGCGCTACCAGATCATCGCACCGACCACCTGGAACTTCTCCCCGCGCGACACCGCCGGCCAGCCCGGCCCGCTCGAACAGGCGCTACTCGGCCTGCCAGCCGGTGAAGGCGCTCCGCCAACGGTGCAGCACGTGGTGCGCTCGTTCGATCCGTGCATGGTGTGTACTGTCCACTAGCTGCCAAGGCCCGTATTTACGGGCTTTTCGGGGTGGTCTACAAAATCCCTGCAAAACTCGTATCAAATTCAGGCAGTTTTGACCTCGATCCAGTCATCACCGCGCGTGTCCCGGTAGATGGCGGTCATGTCGGGTGACTTGTGCCCCAGGAGGGCTTGCGCGTCGCTTCCCTGGGCGGCATAGAGCCGGGCGGCCAGAGAGCGGATTTCATGGAAGGTGGGCGGGGTTTTGCCTTCCGGCCAGGTGATTCCGGCTTTGTCCCGCGCTTCTGCAAAAGCCCCGGTGATGCTCTGCAGGCGCACCGGATCGCCTGGCTTGGCGCGGCCAACGTGTGCGTTATGGTGAATCAGGTGCTTGCAGATGATGTTGTCCCGGAAACGGGAAATGATTTCGCCGACCGACCAGCCGACAGCCTGCAGGCGCAGATCGAGTGGAATGCAGACTCGGGCGCCGGTCTTTTTCTGTACAACCCACAGCTTCCCATCACGCACATTACGCAGTCCGAGGGCGCGTAGATCTTCCCGCCGTTGTCCCGTAACCAGGGCGAGTTCCATGCTCCGTTGCACCCATGGGGCCATTTCCTTGGCTTGGTTGTAGATAGCCATGAAGGTCTCCAGGGTGAGCCTGGCACGGGCTACCGCTATACGTGGGGCGCGGGTTGCTGCTACGGGATTGCTCTCCAGCCAGCCGGCGGCAATGGCTTCGCGGAAGAAATCGAGCAGTAGGGAGCGTACCGCCTGAGCCATGCGCTTTTTCCCGGCATCGCTCCAAGTTCCGAGCAGGTCGGCAATGTCGCGGGTTGTGATGCTGCCCAGCGATCTGTCACCCCACTTTTCCTCGACGGTGAGCAGCCGGCGGGCAAATGCCTGGTCGGTTGCCTTGGCCAGTTTGCGCTCGGCCAAGATGGTACGGTATCGCTTGCACCAGGCGGCTACAGTGCTTTCGCTGTCACCGGTAAGCCGATCGACAAGGCGGGTTTGGTTGAGCAGGCCGGCAACGTACAGATTCGCTCCCACCGCTTCGGAAAAAGCGAGTTGCTTGTTCCGGCCGAGGCCGTGGATTTTGCCATCCACCGGATTGCGCCAACGAAAATAGCCGTCCGTCTCGTAGAGGTTGGGCGGCCATCCTCGCCGGCCGGCTTCACGCCGCCTGGCCATGGCTCAGTTTGGCGACAAGGCGGCTACTGGTAGTAGGGGCTTTTCCACCAGGCATTGTATTGAAGTCCACGTAACGGGCATCCGGTGTCACGAAGTAGGTACGGCCGTGTTTGATTGGCTTCGGGTAGATGTGGGCGTCCCGAGCCCAGCGGCGCAGAGTGTTGATGTGCGGCGCCGATTCGCCATACGTTGCAGCACCCCAGGCCTCTAGGGGCATGAGTTTTGCAGCCATTATTTGACCCTCCGCAGGTGCGCTTGGTGATTCGCTCTGGCCTTCAACTTGGGCTCCGGCTTGTAACCAGGATTGATGCTGCGGAGGTAGGCATGCAGGCGCCGGATATTGGCCGCAGGGTCAAGGTCGAGTCGAAGGTGAAAATTACGTTCTTTCATGGTCTTCTCCTATCAGGAAACCCGGCGTAGTTCGTCTGCCGGTTGGTGGAATTCGATGATTTCCGCTGTGTGGAATGTGCTCAACAGGCCGGCAATACGATCTTGCATGGCTTGCAGTTCGGCTGCCACCTGGCGAGAGTTGGTTGTGTTCCGCAAGGCGATGTTTTCTGCCTCGAGCTCGGCGATACGTGCGCCTTGCGTTGCAATCTCATCCCGAAATACGGAGATTTGGTTGTATAGCAACGGAAGCGTTTTGATCTCCTCCGGTTTGACCGCCAGGCGGCCAATGTCAGGGCACACAAGTTCCCCGGTTTGCCGGTTAATGAACCAGCCATCCCAGCATTGATGCGAAAGGCGCTGTGCTGCGCTGTAATACTGAAGACGAAGTGTTTCGAAAGCGGAAAACGGTACAGCACTTGAGCCACTTTCCCAGCGGCTTATCATCATGGGGCTGACTCGCAGGTATGCAGCGCACTGGGTAACCGTAATCCCCATGAAGTCTCGGCGAAAGCACTGAAAGCGGCTGGCGCTGACAGGTCTCCACGGTTCGGAATCGATCAACCAGGGGGGAAAGAAACCGTCGAAAACCTCTGCTAACTTACTCGCTTCGCTCTCGCACAGCCATTCTGGATCGACACCATTCATCCAGGCCGCCCAGTCAGAGCGCTTGCTGAACGATCTGACCGACTTGCGCGGTTTTCTGGACTTGCTATGCTGTTTTGCAGCCATCGCTATTGCCTCAATCAATAGTTCGTTGGTGGGGCAGGTTCTGGTTTGGTCACCGGAGAACCTGCCCTTTTTCTTTTCAGGTTCTCTGGCCTTCGGCCACGATGTAGCGTCCGATGCCCTCGTCGCCTCGGAACAGCCGCTGTTTCCGGTAGGCCGAGCCATGCGTTGCCGGCGTTGCCTTGAGCGCTGCGATGTAGTCGTCGATATCGACCTGAGCGCTGCTTGAATCGGTGCAGCACTCAGCGACGTAGCGCAGAAACTCCCCGGTTTTGTTCCTGGTCAGCAACACCTGGAACTGATCGTCCGAGAGCTGGCCGATCCAGGCCTCTTCCGGCATGGGGGCTGCAGCCAGTTGTTCGTCGCTCTCTTCGTTCTCGATCCCCAGGAGAGTTCGCTTCAATCCGGGCGACCAGGACAACATGCGTTTCCCCTGGAAGGCTTCGGCGTAGTCCCGGAAGCGATTGGCCGCCCAGCCGTCGTCATTCATTGCCCAACTCAGCAGCTGGAACGGCGTGAAATGGGTGATACCGCCTTCCTCGAAGGCAACGCCGATCTTGGAATGCGGGCGGGTCAGTTCGGAACTGGCACCCCAACGCTCATCCCGACCGAACTTTGCGATGTACTGCGCCGCATACTCCCCACCGCGGACGTTCAGGGCATGCTCCATCATCCAGGTCACCTTCGACTGCTCGCCGAGGCCGGCCCGGAGCAGTTGCTTGACCCATGAGGCCTTCAGTTCCTTGATCGGGGTGCTGTCGAGATCGCCTGCATCGTCGATCCGCACGGCATCATCGAACATGATCTCTTCCAGGCCATTGCGCTCGCAAAACAGCAGGTCGTGCGTGTGGGGATGCCAGCCGTTTTCCAGGCTGACAGTGACTTCGAGGCTGCGCACGCTGCCCAGTCGACGGGCGCTCCCATCCTTGCCCAGGATGCGCTTGTAGGGGCCGGATTCCTTGAAGGTCTTGAGCGCCTTGGCGAAGCGTTCCATCAATTCCGGCAGCGGGTGGTCGGCCTCATGCGGGAAAGTCAGGGTCAGCAGATAGGCCGCGCCGCCTCCGGTGATGTGGGAAACCATGGCCTCCTGGAGTTCTTCGCGGCGGGCCTCGGTGATCTTCGATGCGCAGACCGGGCAATGCCACACCGAGCCGCAGGTCGACACGCCGGAGAATCGGGCGTTCGAGCCATCCTGCACCCGGAACACGCCGACATCGGCAGCCGGGCTCACAATGGTCCGATGGCACCAGCAGACGCGTTTTTGCGCATCGGCCGACAGGTTTCGGTCATACACCAGGCTCTGCGACATGCGCAGCAGAAGGAAGCGTTCGACCTTCGCTGCAAGTTTTGCATGATTGCCGGCTGAAAACCCTTGCCCCGTAGTCGTGTCAGAGGATTTCGCACTTATACCGAGAAAGATATCAGGGGCTTTTGCGTACCCCGTTTGAATTGCAGTGTGTTGATTCATTGGAGTACCGGCAGGACTTCGACACGGGCACCGGAATAGGCCTTTGCGGCGCGCAGGGCGACGTCGGCAGCAACGTGGGCATGGTCGTAGCGGGTGGCTGTCGTTTGAGCGGCACAGGGGCGCAGGAAACCGTTTTCCCAGGCGATGTACTGCCCCTTGATCTCGGGAGCGGATCTGCTGCCGCGCTCGAAGCGGAGAACGAAGCGGGTGGTCATAGGGCTGCCTCCGCTTTGGCAATGGCAGCATTGGCCATCCTGCAGAACTCACACAGGTCAGCGTGGTGTGGTTCGTCGATCTGGTGGCGATCGAGCAAGACTTTCAGGGCAGCCAACAGATCGGCCGAGGCCGAAAGGAGGCGGCCGTTCGCCAGTGAGTCGGCAGGAAAGTCGCAGTCGAACACATGGGCAACCAAGCCGTAAAACCCAGGGATTTCCGGATCAGGGGCCACGACCAGCAGGTCGCCTTCTTCCTCAACCAGGGAGAACGGCCCGGGGGTATGGCGAGCAACAGTCATTGCACGGCTCCCCTGGTGGCGTTGGCAATGGGCTGTATCACGTCGAGAAACCGCCGAAGGCCATCGGCATCGATGGCAGCATGAACAAGGCGGTTACGGATCGCGGGGGAAAGATCTTCCCAGCGCAGCTGGCGGTAGCCAAGGGGCAATTCGGCTACTTTGAGCAAGGCAGCTCGATACCCCGTTGTCAGCCCGTTCCAGGCTTCCCCATGGGGTTCATTCGTGCATCCAAGTATCGCTCGGCATGCTTCGATCTTGGCTTTGAGTTC
>CAZDRS010000093.1:0-8551 GCA_964507585.1 uncultured Dechloromonas sp. | reverse complement strand
ATACCGGCCTGTCACGCCGGGGGTCGCGGGTTCGAGTCCCGTCCACTCCGCCAGTAATAAAAACCAGCTTCGGCTGGTTTTTTTACGCCTGTCGCCCGGGAATCATTGCCGAGCCCCACGGTATAATGGCCGACTTTCGAGTCACGCGAACCAGGCACGCCACCCATGCAGTACCGCAACACTTCGTCGCCTCTGCCCAAGCTTCGCCAAGCCGCCCTGACTGTCGTGTTGAGCCTGTTCGTCGTGCCGGCCTTCGCGCAACTCGGCGAGTTGTCGATCTTTCCGTCGCTCAAACTGGAATCGCCTGCCAGCCAGGCCAACGATGCCTTGACGGTGCAGGAAATCCAGGGGGCGCCGCAACTACCGGTCAGCATCGACCTGACCATACGCGAGAACAACCTGTGGGATCGGATTCGCAATGGTTTTGCGATGGCCGACCTGAACGACGATCTGGTTCTCCATTACCAGCAGTGGTACCAGAATCGACCGGATGCCCTGCGCCGTATGGTCGAGCGCAGCCGCCCCTACCTGCACCACATCGTCGAGGAACTGGAGGCACGCGGCATGCCGACCGAGCTGGCCCTGTTGCCGATGGTGGAAAGCTCTTTCAACCCCAACGCCTATTCGCGCGCCCACGCTTCCGGCCTGTGGCAGTTCATCCCGGCCACCGGCAAGCGTTTCAACCTGGAGCAGAACTGGTGGCGCGACGAGCGGCGCGACATCATCGCCTCGACCAACGCGGCCCTCGACTACCTGCAGAGCATCTACGACATGCACGGCGACTGGCACTTGGCGCTGGCTTCGTACAACTGGGGCGAAGGGGCGGTGAAGCGGGCCATCACCAAGAACGAGGCACGCGGCCTGCCGACCGACTACCCCAACCTGAACATGCCGAACGAGACCCGGCATTACGTGCCGAAGCTGCAGGCCCTGAAAAACATTTTCGGCAACCCGGCACTGATCGCCCGCCTGGAATTGCCCTTCATCCCGAACGAGCCCTATTTCGCCACGCTGGAAACGCCGCGCCCGATCGACGTCAAGACCGCGGCGCAACTGGCCAATATGTCGGTCGAGGAATTCCAGCGCCTGAACCCGTCGCACAACCGGCCGATCATCAAGCCGGACACCCCCGTGGTCATTCCGGCCGACAAGGTGGATATTTTCCGCAGCAACCTGCACGACAACAAGGTACCGCTCACCCAGTGGCAGGCCTACACCGTCACTTCAGCCGAACGGCTGGAGCAGATCGCCGCCCGCTTCAACACGACGCCGACCGAACTCGCCCGGGTCAACGGGCTGTCCGAGAAAGTCCGGCTCGGTGCCGGTTCTGCGCTGCTGGTTCCGGGCAACGGCAGCTCCTCAGGGCTGACCTCGCTGCTCAATGCCGCGGCGCCGCAACACATCATCGAACCCGAGCGGATCGCACGGGCCTGCGGCAAGGGGGGCAAGAGCGGCGCCAAGGCTTGCCCGGCACGCTCTGACACCAGCGCCAAGCCGACCAAGGGCAGCACGCCGAAAGCCGAGACGAAGGCCGCCAAGACAAGCGGTAAGGCAGTAGCTGGCAAGCCTGCCGGGAAACCGGCCGCCAAGGCCCCTTCGGCCAAGCCGCCTGCCGGCAAGCCGCAAACCAAAAAGCGGAAATAAGGCTAAATCGGCGAGGAGCACTCGCCCGCTTGCACCAGATGACAGCTTGCCGAGTGCGTTGCCGAGAGCGCCACGGCGACCGGGTATTGGCTGCGGCAAAGCTCGGTGGCTTGCGGGCAGCGCGGATGGAAATGGCAACCCGATGGCGGGTTGGCTGGTGACGGGGTTTCGCCAGGCAAGCGAACGGGTACTTCCCCGCCCTCCAGACGCGGTACGGGAACGGCCGACAGCAAGGCCCGGGTGTAAGGATGCCGGGGCGCCCGCAAAACCTCCTCTGCCCGCCCCCGCTCGACGATACGGCCGAGGTACATGACCGCCACGTCGTGCGCCAGGTATTCGACCACCGCAAAATTGTGCGTGATGAACAGGTAGGCAATGCCCAGTTCGGCCTGCAGGTTCTTGAGCAAGTTCAGTATCTGTGCCTGCACCGACACGTCGAGCGCCGACGTCGGTTCGTCGCAGATCAGCAACTCGGGTTGCACCGCCAGCGCCCGGGCGATGGCAATGCGCTGGCGCTGGCCGCCCGAGAACTCGTGCGGATAGCGATCCATCGCCTCATCCGGCAAGGCAACCTGGGCCAGCAGGGCAGCAATGGCGGCGTGCCGGCTGGCGGTATCGCCGCTGATACCCAGTGCTTCCATCCCCTCGGCAATGATCTCGCCGACCCGCAAACGCGGATTGAGGGACGCGAACGGATCCTGGAAGATCATTTGCATGTGGCGCCGGGCAGAACGCAATCCCTGCCCCTTGAGCCCGACCAGTTCGCTCCCTCCCAGGCGCACCGAGCCTTGGCTGGGCGGGATCAATTGCAGGAGCGCCTTGCCAACGGTCGTTTTACCGCAGCCGGATTCGCCGACCAGGGCAAGCGTTCGGCCCGGCGAGATGCTCAATGAAACACCATCGACAGCCCGCACATGGCCAACCGTACGCTGCAGGAAGCCCTTGCGAATCGGGAAATGCACCTTGAGCGCATCGATTTCCAGGAAGCGCTTGCCGGCCGAACCGTCGATCTCGGTGATGGCATGACGCACCTCGGCCGCCCCGGGCGCTTCACCCTGCCAGTGGCAGCGAACGACATGATCTGCCGGCCCACGCCACGACGGCGCCTGTTCGCGACAGCGCGGCATGACGTGGCTGCAACGGTCGGCAAACCGGCAGCCTGACGGCATGGCGGCCAGCGACGGAACCTGCCCGGGAATGGTAGCCAGGCGCTGGCCGCGCCGTGAAATGTCGGGCAGCGCCTCGAACAGCGCCTGCGTGTAGGGATGGCCCGGCTGGCGGAAAAAATCCTGGCGGCTGGCCACTTCGACCAGTTCGCCGGCGTACATGACACCAATACGGTGTGCCATGCGGGCGACAACGCCGAGATCGTGGGTAATGAGCAGAATGGCCATGCCGCGCTGCCGCTGCAGGTCAGCCAGCAGGTCGAGGATCTGGGCCTGTACGGTGACATCGAGCGCAGTGGTCGGCTCGTCGGCAATCAGCAGTTCCGGCTCGCCGGCCAGGGCGATGGCGATCATCACGCGCTGCTTCATGCCGCCGGAAAACTGGAACGGATATTCGTTCAGGCGCCGCTCGGGGTCGGCTATGCCAACCTGACGCAGCAATTCGACCATGCGCTTGCGTGCTGGCTCGCCCTGCAGACCGAGATGGCGGTCGAGCACCTCGCCGATCTGCTGACCGACGGTCAGCACCGGATTCAGGCTGGTTGCCGGCTCCTGGAAAATCATCGCCATGCGGCCACCACGGTAACGCCGCATGTCGGCTTCCGACAGGGCAAGCAGGTTTGCGCCGTCGAGCGATACCGCGCCATCCAGCACGCGGCCAGCCACTGGCAGCAGGCGCATGATGCCCTGCGCTGTCGCCGACTTGCCGCAGCCAGATTCGCCCAGCAGTGCGAAGGTTTCGCCGGCTGCGATGGCAAACGACACGCCATCGACGGCGACCAGTGTTTGGCGGCCGGACTGGAAACCGAGGCGAAGGTTTTCGACCTTGAGCATCAGGCAGCCCTCGGATCGAAGGCGTCGCGCACGGCGTCGGCGAACAGGTTGGCGGCCAGCACCAGCACGAACATGGCCGAGAAGGCAGCGGCCAGCGACCACCAGACGACCGGCTCGCGGCCGAGTTCCATGCGGGCATTGTTGATCATGGTGCCAAAGCTGGTCATCGTCGGATCGACACCGATGCCAACGTAGGAGAGTACCGCCTCGGCCAGCACCAGGCCGGAGAAGTCCATGACCAGCGCGATGATGACGATATGCATCAGATTGGGCAGGATGTGGCGGACGATGATGCGCCAGGACGATACGCCGAACGCCTGCGCCGCCTGGATGTATTCGAGTTCGCGCAACTTCAGGGTCTCGCCGCGCAGCAGACGACACAGGCCAGTCCAGCTGGTGATGCCAAGGATGAAGCACAGCGCCAGCAAGCGCAGGTCGGCCCGCTCGGCAGCAGTCGAGAACCATTGCGGATGCGTATCGATAACCACCTGCATCATCAACACCGCAGCAGCAATCAGCAGCACGCCGGGGATGGAGTTGAGCACGGTGTAAACGTACTGGATCACGTCATCGACCCAGCCGCGGAAATAGCCGGCGACGATACCGAGCAAAACGGCCAGCGGCAGCATGACCAGGGTAGTGACGAGGCCGATGATCAAGCCGGTACGCACGCTCTTCAATACCTGATAGAGCACGTCCTGACCGACCTTGTCAGTGCCGAAGACATGGTATTGGCCGGATAGCCAGAAGAGCGGCACGGCAACGAGCAGGATCAGGCCAACGGTGATCAGCACGGCATCCCAGGCAAAGGCGGTTTCACCACGCCAGATGCGCTGCCAGCCCCCCCCCCCTTCGCGCCCGACAAGCCCTCCCACCATCCCGACCAGCGCCATCCAGCCAACAACTGCCAGCGCGGCAGCCCGGAAGGCCGTGAAACCGGCATCGGCCGCCGCTTCGCCTTCGCTTTCGCCCAGGTGTGCGCCGCCATGCTTCAGGCGCGGGTATTCGCGCACCGCCCCCTGCCCCGGCACATCGATGGTTTCCTTGGCGTACAGGCGGGTAGCAAAGGGTTCGGAATAGGTTTTCTCGTTGCGGGTACGCAAGGGGGTAGCCAGGGCATCGAAAGCCGAGCGCACCTCGACAGCGTATTGCACCTTTTGCCCCGGCTTGCCCTCCAGCGCCGCGCGATAATGCAGGGAGTCGAGCAAGCCAATCAGGATGAAAGCGAGCAGCACCGTGGCCGAGGCCATGCCTGCCCGGTTGGCCCCCACCCGCCGCCAGGCCGCGAGCAAGGGCGGGTTCCTGGCGATCAGCACGCCGACCCCGACACCAGCCGCAACCAGCAGCCAGATCAGCAGGTCAGACCACAGGATGACGATCTCGAAGCCCATCATTCAAAGCGTATCCGTGGGTCAACCAGCGTGTAGGAAATGTCGGTCAGAATCAGGCCGACGATGTAGAGCACCGAACCGATGAAGACCATCGAGCGCACCACAGAGAAATCCTGCGCATTGATCGCGTCGATGGTGTAGCTGCCCAGCCCGGGAATGCCGAAGAAGGATTCAGTCAACAGCGAGCCCATGAAAAGCAGCGGAATGACCACGACAACGCCGGTCAGGATGGGAATCAGCGCGTTGCGCAGAATGTGGCGGAAGAAAACCAGCGTTTCCGGCAGCCCCTTGGCGCGGGCGGTACGAACGTAATCCTTGCCGACTTCCTCAAGAAAAATGGTGCGGTACCAGCGTGTCGACGAGCCGATGCCGGACACGACGCCGATCAGTACCGGCAGGATCAGGAAACGCCAAGCCTCCAGCCCGCCACCGAAGCCGGAAATCGGCACCAGGCGCCACAGCTTGCTGATCAGGAACTGGCCACCGATGATGTAGAACAGCCCGGAGATGGACATCATCGCCACGCACAGTACGACACCCCAGAAATCGAAGGCCGTGGCCCGAAAGAAGGCCAGGATCAGCGCCAAGCTGACTGTCACGAACAGGCCGAGCAGGAAGGTCGGCAACGCAATGGCCAGCGACGGCCCCATGCGGCTGCCAATCTCGCGGGCAATGTCGCGACCATCCTCGGCCCGGCCGAAATCCCCCACGAACATGCGCGCCGATTTCTGGAAAAAGACAGTATCGGTCAGCACCGCCAAGCCACCGGCCCCGGCATTGAGCAGCAGCGGCTTGTCGTAGCCGCGCTCCGCCTTCCATTTCTCGATAGCCTCCGGCGTCACCCGTTTGACCCCCAACTGCATGCGCGCCATGTCGTCCGGCGTATTGACCACGAAGAACAGCGCAAAGGTGACGAGATTCACGCCGATCAGGATGGGCAAGGCATAGAGCAGGCGGCGAACGATGTAGGCGAGCATGGCCGGGATTATGCCAGAGCCGTGCGGATGGACTATCGACGGCAGCCCGATCGCTGAAGCCCAGCCATTCACAAAGCTTTACACAGTCTGTATTAAGGAAACGAAGGGCTCGGTTATACTCGGCGCCGCCCATTTTCCGGCCAGGGAATTTGCCGAAAGCACCCAAGAAAAAAGCCACATTCAGCAAGCCGCAAGCAGCAACTCAAGAATATGGCTTTGTTTCGAACCCTGGCGGAGAGGGAGGGATTCGAACCCTCGGTACCTTGCAGTACGCCTGATTTCGAATCAGGTACATTCGACCACTCTGCCACCTCTCCGCGGGAGCGAGATAATAGCACAAGAGATGCGCTGGATAGAACGTCTATTACTGCTGAGTTTGATTTTTTTTATCGCCGCTTGTGGCGAGAGGGAGGGTCGCCTGCCTTTCCCCACGCCGGCGCAGCACGATCTGGTCGTTCTCGTCCGCCCGGGATTGTTGACCTACACCACCGACGAAAACGGCAATCCGTCCGGCCTCGAATACGACCTGGTGCAGGTTTTCGCGCAGGAACTGGGCGTCGGCGTCAAATACCTGCTTGCCGAGCCGGAGGAACTCGATGCCAGCCTGGCCGAAAGCCGCTACCACCTGGCGATCGGCTGGCTGACACCGGGTACCGACCCCAGCCTGCAATCGACGCCGCCGATCTTCCAGACCCGGGACATCCTGATCCAGCACGAAGCCACCCTGCCGCTGACCGAGCCTGCACAGTTAAGCGGCAAGACGGTGCACGTCATGGCCGGCTCGCGCCAGGCAAAAACCTTGCAGAAACTGGCCAAGGAAATACCGGACATCCATGTTGTCGAATTCAACGGTGCCGATATCCTGAGCCTGCTGGAGAGGCTGGGCAACCGGCGCATCGAGTATGTGGCCGTCGACGATAGCCTGGAAGACCTCGCCAACCAGCATATCCCCAACCTGCGCGCCTCGCTGGCCTTGAGCGAAAGCCAGCCCGTGGCCTGGGTGCTGGGCCGGCACCCCAACCTGGAGCTGCAGGCTCGCCTCGACAAATTCGTCGAGCGTGTGCAGCACGACGGCACCCTCGCCCGCCTGGAAGACCGCTACCTCGGGCATGTCCGGCGCCTGACCCAGGCTGACATCGTCAAGTTCCTGGGCGAAATCGAGGCTACCCTGCCCAAGTTCCGCAAGTCCTTCCAGGCCGCCCAGGTGCTTACCGGCATCGACTGGCGCCTGATTGCCGCCGTGGCCTATCACGAATCGCAATGGAACCCGAACGCCACCAGCTACACCAACGTGCGCGGCATTATGATGCTCACCGAGGACACCGCCGACCGCCTGCAGGTAAGCAACCGGCTTGACCCCAACGAAAGCATCTTGGCCGGTGCCCGTTACATCAACCTGCTGCGCGAGCAACTGGCGGACGAAACCGAAGAGCCCGACCGTACCTGGCTGGCGCTGGCCGCCTATAACATCGGCCCCGGCCACTTCAACGCCGCCCGCACGCTAGCCCGGCAACTCAAGGCCGACCCCGACACCTGGTACGAGATGAAACGCATCCTGCCCCTGCTGGCCCAGCCGAAATATGCCCAGCAGCTGAAAATCGGCAAGGCGCGCGGCGGTGAAGCGGTGATCCTGGTCGAGAACATCCGCAGCTACTACGACATCCTGCTCCGCAACACCCCACCATTCGCCCCCACGGCAGCAACTGCCGAAAGCCTGAAACGCCTGGTCGCCGATATCGAGCAGCGGCGCAAGGAATACGCCCGGAAAATGGCCGCTGCCAAGGCGATTGCAGCAGACAGCACCAACGACACCGACAATCGCCCGCTCCGCCTGCCAACCATAGAGCCGGGCGAAAGCAACTGACGTAAACGACGATGCCCGCCAGGTTTTGGCGGGCATCCGGAAAGCAGTTATTGCGGGAAACAGCCGGTTAGCGCATCGGCTCCAGCACTTCCAGCCCGCCCATGTAGCCGCGCAGGGCAGCCGGAATAACGACGCTGCCATCGGCCTGCTGGTTGTTTTCCAGGATGGCCACCAGCGTACGACCGACCGCCAGGCCCGAACCGTTCAGCGTGTGACACAGCTCCGGCTTGTTCTTGTCGTTGCGGAAGCGGGCCTGCATGCGGCGCGCCTGGAAGCTGCCGAAATTGGAGCAGGAAGAAATTTCGCGGTAGGTATCCTGTGCCGGCAGCCAGACTTCGAGATCGTAGGTCTTGGCAGCAGAGAAACCCATGTCGCCGGAGCACAGCACGACGCGGCGATAGGGGAGTTCCAGCGCTTCGAGGATGGCTTCGGCGTGGCCGGTCAGCTCCTCGTGGGCGGCAGCCGATTGATCGGGGTGAACGATCTGCACCAACTCGACCTTGTCGAACTGGTGCTGACGGATCATGCCGCGCACGTCGCGGCCGCCGGAGCCGGCTTCGGAACGGAAGCACGGGGTGTGGCAGACGAGCTTGAGCGGCAAGGCTTCGGCGGCGAGGATTTCGTCGCGCACGATGTTGGTCACCGGCACTTCGGCGGTCGGGATCAGGTAGAGCG
>CAZDRS010000092.1:0-8574 GCA_964507585.1 uncultured Dechloromonas sp. | reverse complement strand
ACCGACGTCGAGCTGATGATGTTCGCGCAGGCCAACTCCGAGCACTGCCGCCACAAGATCTTCAACGCCTCGTGGGTGATCGACGGCCAGACCAAGGACAAGACGCTGTTCGGCATGATCCGCGAGACGCACGCCGCCAACCCGCAGGGCACCGTGCTAGCCTACGCCGACAACGCGTCGATCATCGAAGGCGCGACCATCCAGCGTTTCTACCCGGATGCCGACCGTGGCTACTCCTACAAGGAAGAGCTGACCCACATCCTGACCAAGGTTGAGACGCACAACCACCCGACTGCCATCTCTCCCTTCCCGGGCGCCTCGACCGGCTCCGGCGGCGAGATCCGCGACGAAGGCGCCACCGGCAAGGGCTCCAAGCCCAAGGCCGGCCTGTGCGGCTTCTCGGTCTCCAACCTGAACATCCCGGATGCGCCGCAGCCGTGGGAAAAGGCCTATGGCCGCCCGTCGCGCATTGCCTCGGCGCTCGACATCATGCTCGAAGGCCCGATCGGCGCCGCCGCCTTCAACAACGAATTCGGCCGTCCCAACCTGACCGGCTACTTCCGCACCTACGAGCAGGACGTGGCCGGCACGGTACGCGGCTACCACAAGCCGATTATGATCGCCGGCGGCCTGGGCAGCATCCAGGCTCAGCAGTCGTTCAAGGAACCGACTTTCCCGGTCGGCACGCTGTTCGTCCAACTGGGCGGCCCCGGCATGCTGATCGGCCTCGGTGGTGGTGCGGCGTCGTCGATGACGGCCGGCGTCAATGCCGAAGACCTCGATTTTGCCTCCGTGCAGCGTGGCAACCCGGAAATCCAGCGGCGCGCGCAGGAAGTCATCGACCGCTGCTGGCAGATGGGGGCCAACAACCCCATCCTGTCGGTGCACGACGTAGGCGCCGGCGGCGTCTCCAACGCCCTGCCGGAACTCGCCCATTCGGGCGAAGTCGGCGCCAAGTTCGACCTGCGCAAGGTGCCCATCCTTGAGCCGGGCATGTCGCCGGCCGAAATCTGGTCGAACGAATCGCAGGAACGTTACGTGCTGGCCATTCCGCCCGGCCGCATCGCCGAATTCCAGGCCATGTGCGAACGCGAGCGCTGCCCCTTCGCCGTGGTCGGCGAAGCGACCGGCGACGGCCACCTGACCGTGACCGACGCCCATTTTGGCGTCAATCCGGTCGACATGGAAATGGAAGCACTGCTCGGCAAGCCGCCGCGCATGACGCGCGACGTGACCACGCTGCCGTCCAGCTTCGTGCCCTTCGACGCCGTCTCGCTGGAGCTGAAGGACGCCGCCTACCGCCTGATGAAGCTGCCGGCCATCGCCGACAAGACCTTCCTGATCTCCATCGGCGACCGCTCCGTCGGCGGCATGACCGCCCGCGACCAGATGGTCGGGCCTTGGCAGGTACCGGTGGCCGACGTTGCAGTCACCACCATGGGTTACCAGGGCTACCTCGGCGAAGCCTTCGCGATGGGCGAGCGCACCCCGGTCGCCGTGCTCGACGCGCCGGCTTCCGGCCGCATGGCCATCGCCGAATCGCTGACCAATCTCGCCGCCGCCGATGTCGGCTCGCTGGACAAGGTCAAGCTCTCCGCCAACTGGATGGCGCCGTGCGGTGTGCCGGGCGAAGATGCCCGTCTGTACGCCACGGTCGAAGGCATTTCCGAGCTGTGCAAGCAGATCGGCGTATCGATTCCGGTCGGCAAGGATTCGCTGTCGATGCGCACGGCGTGGGACGAGAACGGCGAGAAGAAGCAGGTAGTGTCGCCGCTGTCGCTGATCATCACGTCGTTCGCCGCGGTGAACGACGTGCGCAGGACGCTGACGCCGGTACTCGACCGCGAATGCGGCGAGTCCGACCTGATCCTGATCGATCTTGGCAAGAACCGCCTCGGCGGCTCCTGCTTGGCACAGGTTTATAACGCTACCGGCAGCGATGCGCCGGATGTCGACGAGCCGGCCAAGCTGAAGGCGCTGTTCGACACCGTGCAGACGTTCAATGCCGACGGCCTGATCCGCGCTTACCACGACCGTTCCGACGGCGGCCTCTTTGCCGCTGCCGCCGAAATGGCCTTCGCCAGCCGCTGCGGCGTGACGCTGGACCTCGACGGCATCTGCTTCGATGCCGCCGCGCTCGATGTCGATGGCGCCGAGAAGCGCCCCGACCTGATGGCCGGCCGCGATTTCGAGAACGTCGTTCGCGCCCTGTTCAACGAAGAAGTCGGCGCGCTGATCCAGGTCAAGCGCGAAGATCGCTCTACCGTTACTGCCGCGCTGCGCGAAGCAGGGCTGCCGTACCACTTCGTCGGCTACCCGAACATGAGCGACGAGATCCGCGTCATCCGCAATGCCAAGAAGCTGCTGCGCGAAACCCGCGTCGACCTGCAGCGCGCCTGGTCGGAAACCAGCTACCAGATGCAGGCCATGCGCGACAATCCGAGCTGTGCCCAGCAGGAATACGACCGTATCCTCGACACGACCGATCCTGGCCTGTCGCCGAAGCTGACCTTCGACCCGCAGGACGATTTCACCAAGGTCTATTTGCAACTGGGTGCCAAGCCGCGCATGGCCATCCTGCGCGAGCAGGGCGTAAACAGCCATTACGAAATGGCCGCCGCCTTCGACCGCGCCGGTTTTGCCTCGGTCGACGTGCACATGAGCGACATCCTCGCCGGCCGCGTCAATCTCAAGGACTTCAAGGGCCTGGTCGCCTGCGGCGGCTTCTCCTACGGCGACGTGCTCGGCGCCGGCCAGGGCTGGGCCAAGACCATCCTGATGCACGAAGGCTGCCGCGACGAGTTCGCCGAGTTCTTCAACCGCAAGGACACCTTCGCGCTGGGCGTTTGCAACGGCTGCCAGATGATGAGCGCCCTCAAGTCGCTGATCCCGGGCGCCGAACACTGGCCGGCCTTCCACCGCAACAAGGTCGAGCAGTTCGAGGCGCGTTTCGTGCAAACCGAGGTTCTGGCTTCGCCGTCCTTGTTCTTCACCGGCATGGAAGGCTCCCTGCTGCCCATCGTCGTTTCGCATGGCGAAGGCCGTGCGGTGTTCGACAATGCCAACGATCAGGCCAAGTGCCTGTCCGCACTGCGCTATGTCGACAACAAGGGCAACCCGACCGAGGTCTATCCGTACAACCCGAACGGTTCGCCGGATGGCCTGACTGCCGTGACCACCGAGGACGGCCGCTTCACGATTATGATGCCGCACCCGGAGCGTGTCTTCCGCACCGTCCAGATGTCGTGGGCGCCGAAGACCTGGGGCGAGGATTCGCCGTGGCTGCGCATGTTCCGCAACGCTCGCCGCTGGGTGGGTTGATGCAGGGCTTGGCCGGCATCGTCGGCCATTCCCCAAAAGAAAAGGGAGCCAATCGGCTCCCTTTTTTCATGCTGCTTGCAGCGACCGATCAGGCCTTGGTCACGGCGGCGATGGCCTTGGCGACGTAGTCCAGGTTCTTGGTGTTCAGCGCAGCCAGGCAGATACGGCCGGTGGACACGGCGTAGATGCCGAACTCGTCCTTCATGCGCTCGACCTGGGCGGCGCTCAGGCCGGTGTAGGAGAACATGCCGCGTTGCTGGGCGACGAAGGAGAAGTCCTGGGCGCAGCCGGTAGCCTTGATGGCATCGACCAGGCCAGTACGCATGGCGCGGATGCGGTCACGCATGCCGGCCAGTTCGGCTTCCCACTGGGCGCGCAGTTCGGCCGAGGCGAGAACGCCGGCAACCAGGGCGCCGCCGTGGGTCGGCGGGTTGGAGTAATTGGTACGGATGACGCGCTTGACCTGCGACATGACGCGAGCGGCTTCTTCCTTGGAGGCGGTGACGACCGACAGGGCGCCGACACGCTCGCCATACAGCGAGAAGTTCTTCGAGAACGAGCTGGAAGCGAAGAACTGCAGGCCGGACTTGGAGAAGGCGCGAACGGCGACAGCATCCGCTTCGATACCATCGGCAAAGCCCTGGTAGGCCATGTCGAGGAAGGGCACCAGGCCGCGTTCCTGGCAGACGGCGACGACTTCGGCCCACTGGGCGTCGGACAGGTCGGCGCCGGTCGGGTTGTGGCAGCAGGCGTGCAGGACGATGACCGAACCGGCGTCCAGGCCCTGCAGGCAGGCCTTCATGCCGGCGAAGTTCACGCCACGGGTGGCGGCGTCGTAGTACGGGTAGTTCTCGACGACGAAGCCGGCGGATTCGAACAGGGCGCGGTGGTTTTCCCAGGACGGGTCGCTGATGTAAACCTTGGCGTTCGGGTTCAGGCGCTTCAGGTAGTCGGCACCGATCTTCAGGGCGCCGGTACCGCCGAGGGCCTGGGCGGTGATGACCTGGCCATTGGCCAGCAGTTCGGAATCCTTGCCGAGCAGCAGTTGCTGGACGGCGGTGTTGTAAGCCGGGTTGCCTTCGATCGGCTGGTAGCCGCGCGGCAGGGCAGCCTTGACGCGGGTATCCTCGGCGGCCTTGACAGCGGCCAGCAGCGGGATCTTGCCGTTATCGTCGAAATACACGCCAACGCCCAGGTTGACCTTGGTGGTGCGCGTATCGGCGTTGAAAGCTTCGTTCAGGCCGAGGATAGGATCGCGCGGGGCCATTTCCACCGCAGCGAAGATCGAAGAGGACATAGGAACTCCGTGGAATAATACGAGTGATGATCACGCAGCATGCTTGCCACGCGAGAAAAAACCGAAGAATTCTAGCATGACCGAAACCAACACCTCCACGCCGGTTGTCACCTTCGAAAACAGCCCGTATCGATTGCACCAGCCCTTTCCGCCGGCTGGCGACCAGCCCGAAGCGATCCGCCAACTGGTCGAAGGCATCGAGGATGGCCTGTCGTTCCAGACCTTGCTCGGCGTGACCGGCTCGGGCAAGACCTACACGATGGCCAACGTCATCGCCCGCACGGGGCGCCCGGCCTTGGTGCTGGCCCCGAACAAGACGCTGGCCGCCCAGCTTTACTCGGAATTCAAGGAATTTTTCCCGGAAAATGCCGTCGAGTACTTCGTCTCGTATTACGACTACTACCAGCCTGAAGCCTACGTGCCGTCGCGCGATCTGTTTATCGAAAAGGACAGCGCGATCAATGACCACATCGAGCAGATGCGCCTGTCGGCCACCAAGAGCCTGATCGAGCGGCGCGATGTGGTCATCGTCGCCACGGTTTCCTGCATTTACGGTATCGGCGACCGCGACGAATACCACAACATGATCCTGACCATGCGTGTCGGCGACAAGCTCGACCAGCGGGCGATCATCAAGCGCCTGTCGGACATGCAGTACGAGCGCAACGAGATGGACTTCCATCGCGGCACCTTTCGGGTACGTGGCGACATAATCGACATCTTCCCGGCCGAACACGCCGAGCACGCCATTCGCGTTTCCTTGTTCGACGACGAAATCGACGGCCTGCAATTCTTCGACCCGCTGACCGGCCACCTGCTGCACAAGGCCCTGCGTTTCACGGTCTTCCCGGCCTCGCACTACGTAACACCGCGGGCCACCGTGCTGCGCGCCATCGAGGCAATCAAGGACGAGTTGCGCCGGCGCATCGACTACTTCACCGCCAACAACAAGCTGGTCGAGGCGCAGCGCATTGAGCAGCGCACCAAGTTCGATCTCGAAATGCTCGACCAGATCGGCTTCTGCAAGGGTATCGAGAACTACTCGCGGCATTTCTCCGGGCGCAAGGCGGGCGAGGCGCCACCGACGCTGATCGACTATTTGCCGCCGGATGCGCTGATGTTCATCGACGAATCGCACGTCGCCATCGGGCAGGTCGGCGGCATGTACAAGGGCGACCGCTCGCGCAAGGAAAACCTCGTCGATTACGGTTTCCGCCTGCCATCGGCGCTCGATAACCGGCCCCTGCAATTCAACGAGTTCGAAGCCCACATGCGGCAAACCGTGTTCGTGTCAGCCACCCCGGCCGACTACGAACACCAGCATGCCGGCCAGGTCGTCGAGCAGGTCGTTCGCCCAACCGGTCTGATCGACCCGGAGGTCATCGTCCGCCCGGCTTCTACCCAGGTTGATGACCTGCTGGTCGAAATCGGCAAGCGGATTGCCGTCGGCGAGCGCGTACTGGTCACCACCCTGACCAAACGTATGGCCGAAGACCTGACCGATTTCCTGGCCGATAACGGTATCAAGGTGCGTTACCTGCATTCGGACATCGATACCGTCGAACGCGTCGAAATCATCCGCGACCTGCGCCTTGGCGAATTCGACGTTCTGGTCGGCATCAATCTGCTGCGCGAAGGCCTGGATATTCCCGAGGTTTCGCTGGTCGCCATTCTCGATGCGGACAAGGAGGGCTTCCTGCGCTCCGAGCGCTCGCTGATCCAGACCATCGGGCGGGCGGCACGCCATATCCATGGCACAGCGATCCTCTATGCTGATACAGTAACGAAATCCATGCAGCAAGCCATGGCCGAGACCGGACGGCGGCGGGAAAAGCAGATCGGCTTCAACCTGGAGCACGGCATTACGCCGCGCGGCGTGTCGAAGAAGATCAAGGACATCATCGACGGTGTTTACGATGTCGCTTCCGCCCAGACCGAGTTGAAGGCGGCGCAGCAACAAGCGGCTTACGATGCCATGGACGAGAAAGCGGTTGCCAGGGAGATCAAGCGGCTCGAAAAGCTGATGATGGAGTGCGCGAAAAACCTGGAATTCGAAAAAGCGGCGGCGGCTCGCGACGAACTCTTCCGACTCAGGGAGCGAGTGTTCGGTGCGGCGCAGCACGACCCTGACGGAGATAAGGCCAAATGACTTTTCGCGTGCTTCTGGTCTGCATGGGGAACATCTGTCGTTCCCCAACCGCAGAGGGTGTTCTTCGGTTTTTTATAAAAAACAATAATCTGGGTGACAAAGTTGAAGTGGATTCTGCAGGAACCCACGGCTATCACGTTGGCGAAGCACCCGATTCACGTACCCAGCGTGCCGCATCGGCGCGTGGCTACAACCTGTCGCAACTCCGGGCTCGCAAGGTTGCCCGCCAGGATCTCGATTATTTCGACTTGATCCTGGCCATGGACAAAAGCAACCTCGACAACCTGCGTCGCATGGCAACGCCGGAGCAACAGGAGCGTATCGGCCTGTTCATGGATTACGCCAGAAACTTCGATGATGACGAAGTTCCCGATCCCTACTATGGCCTTGGCCATGGCTTCGATCTCGTGCTGGATATGGTCGAGGATGCATCGCTTGGCTTGATCGAGGAAATCAAGAAAAAGTTGCGCCGCAACTAACCGGCACTCGGGAAAGGCATAAAACAAAGGGGCACCCCGCAGGGTGCCCCTTTTGCTGTGAGCTGAATCAGGCGCTTATTTACCCGTTTCAACCATGATCAGCGGTTCGCTGTCGGCCTGGTTGGCCTGCAGGTTCTGCTTGCGTGGGCGGCCCAGCTTGACCGGCGGCTCAGTCTGGGCAACGGCAACCGGGGCGCTCGTCGTTTGCACCATCACCAGGCCGCTATCAGCCAAGGCCGATTCGATATTGATCGGCTCGGCAACGACGGCAACCGGTTCGGCAACAACCGTGTCGACAACCTCAACCGGCGCTGCTTCAACGACTTGCGGAGCAACCTCGACAACAGCCTCGATGGTCGGGGCGACAACTTCGACAACCGGCGCAGCGGGTACAGGCTCGACAACGGCAACCGGTTCGGCAGCCGGAATCACTACCACCACCGGCTCCTGATTGACCGGTTCGGCAACGGCTTCGGCCACTACCGGGGCTGCATCGGAAGCACCTGTGGCAACGACGTTTTCTGCCTCGTTACGGCGCTCGCCACGGCCACGGCCACCACGGCGACCGCGACGACGATTGCCTTGCTCCTCGCCGCCCTGGGCTTCCGGTGCTTCGCTGGTATTACCTGCAGCCGGTGCTGCCGCTACGTCGTTGGCGACTGCCGCCAGTTTGTTTTCAACGGCTTCCGGTTGCTGGCGTTCGCGACGCTCCTTGCGCTCACCACGCGGACGGCGCTCTTGGCGCTCGCCGGTGTTGGCTGCGGATTCCTCCTGGGCCGGCTTTTCGCCACTACGTTCGTTGCGGTTGCCGCGCTCCTTGCGTTCGCCACGCTCACCGCGTTCTTCGTCGCGGCGATTGCCGTTGCGGCCGCCACGGCGACCGTCGCGGTCGCGGCGGTTGTCCGAACGTCCTTCACGCGGCTTCTTGGCCGGTTCAGGTGCGGCAACCGGTTCGACCGGCTGCGGAGCAGAGCGGAACCAGGAGAAGATCTTCGAGAACAGGCCGCCTTCCGGCTTGGCTGCAACCGGGGCAGGGGCCGGGGTTTCGGTCTTCTCGGGCACGATCGGGGCCGGTTGCTCGGGCGATACGCCCTTGATGGCGGCTTCCTGCCGCGGCTTGGCGGCTTCCTGCTGGGTTGCCTGTTTGATCGCATCCTCGATCGGCATATCGACCATCTTGTAGGATGGTTCACGCGAATCGTCGTGATTCAGGTCGTCGTGGCGCAGGCGGGTGATGGTGTGGGCCGGCGTTTCCAGATGGACGTTCGGAATGAGCAGGATGGTGACCTTGTGGCGCAACTCGATGGCCTGGATGTCCGGGCGCTTCT
>CAZDRS010000091.1:0-8630 GCA_964507585.1 uncultured Dechloromonas sp. | reverse complement strand
TTAAGACAGTTCTAAAAGTCACCAGCGGCAATTTCCTCGAGCAGTTTGATTTTTTCCTGTTCGGCTTCTTCGCCGTCCCGATCGCCCAGACCTTTTTTCCGGCCGGCAGCGAGTTTGCCTCGCTGATGCTGACACTCGGCGTTTTCGGCGCCGGCTTCCTGATGCGCCCCCTCGGGGCCATTGTCCTCGGTGCCTATATCGATGAAGTCGGGCGGCGTCGCGGCTTGATCGTAACGCTGTCTATCATGGCCTGCGGCACCTGCCTCATTGCCTTCGTACCGGCCTATGCGACCTTGGGGATATTGGCGCCGATCCTGGTCGTCATGGGGCGTTTGCTGCAAGGTTTTTCGGCTGGGGCGGAAATGGGCGGGGTTTCCGTCTATTTGGCCGAGATGTCCACGCCTGGCCATCGCGGCTTCTTCACGGCATGGCAATCCGCCAGCCAACAAGTATCGATCATGCTGGCCGCTGCACTCGGCTACGGACTGCATAACTGGCTCAGCACTCAGGAAATCGTCGATTGGGGGTGGCGGATTCCCTTCCTGATCGGCTGTTCGATCATTCCCTGCATCTTCATGCTGAGACGAAATCTCGAAGAGACCGATGCGTTTCGTGCCTACCGGCACCCGCCGGACACCCGCGAGGTATTCGTTGCATTGCGAGAAAACTGGCCGACCGTCATTTACGGCATGTTGCTCGGCGCAATGACAACGACCACCTTTAATCTGATCACGATCTATACGCCGACCTTCGGGAGCAGCGTTCTAGCGCTGTCGGCCACGGATAGCCTTCTGGTCACACTGTGCGTCGGGGTGTCCAACTTTCTCTGGCTGCCGATCGGCGGTGCCCTATCCGACAGGCTGGGACGTTCGCCGGTTCTGATCGTCATTTCCCTGCTTGCCCTGGTCAGCGCCTACCCCGCCTTTGCCGGGCTGGCCAATGCGCCGAGTGTCCAGCGGCTACTCGGCACGCTACTCCTTTTCTCCTTCTATTACGGTTGCTACAACGGCACGCTGGTTCCGGCGCTCACTGAAATCATGCCGGCACGCATCAGGGTCATGGGATTTTCGCTGGCCTTCAGTTTGTCGACCGCATTGTTCGGCGGCATGACGCTCGCAATCTCAACGTTCCTCATCAACCTGACAGGTGACAAGGCGGCGCCGGGTTACTGGATGAGCTTTTCTGCCGGCTGCAGTTTAGTCGCTGTACTGCAGCTTGCGCCCCAGAGTCACAGAGTACGCTCCAATACGGCATAGGGCTCCCGCATCACTCAACACCGACGGCAAGTTCCAGCATGTCAAACAACCTCTGCGCCACCGGCTGAAGCCTGCTCCCCTTCCGGGTAATGAGCCCCAGCGTGCGGGTGATGTCCGGGTCTGTCAGGGGAATGCTCACCAAGCTGGGGTGTACCTCCTTGGCCAAGGCCAGCCCGGGCAGGACGGCGATGCCCAGGTCTGCCGCCACCAGGCTGATCGCGCCGGCGACATGGTTGATCTCATATTGGATGCTCGGTCGCTGGGCGACCCGGGCCAAGGCATTTTCGATCAGCATCCGGTTCCCGCTGCTCTGCGAAACCGATACCAGCTTTTCTCCTGCCAAAGCTGACCAGGCGACGGACTTTTCCGCTGCCAGAGGATGATCGTTGCGCACCATCACGACGTAATGCTCGGTATGAATCGCCTTGAAGTCGATATCGGCTTCCTGAGTGCCGATGAAATTCACCCCGAAGTCGGCAACGCCTGCCACGACGCTATCGAGAACCTCGCGGGCGCTCTCATCGATGATCCTGACCCGGACGGCCGGATGGTTCTTGGCGAACGCCTTCAGCACTTTCGGTAGCAGGTGGTTCGCTACCGAGGGTACGCAAGCCACGGTAAGGTGCTCCTTCCGCTGGATCGTCCGTTCCGCCATGCCTTGCATGGCCGACTCCAGCTCTTCGATGACCGCCTCGGCATGCGCGAGAAACAGGCGCCCGTCATCCGTTAGCGATACCCGTCGCGTCGTCCGCTCCAGCAAACGGGTTTGCAGGCTGGTTTCCAGTTTTTCGATACGGCGGCTCAAAGCCGGCTGGGTAATGAACAGGCTTTCGGCAGCAGCCTTGAAGCTTGATTTCTCGGCGACGGCGATAAAGGCCAGAAGTTCGCTGATTTCCAGATTGATCCGCATTGATTATTAATCCATGAAATAAATGCAATTAACTTTTTAATGCACCAAATGCATTATTGCAGCGGATTAATACAAACACAAAGGAGACATAGGATGAAATCCCTATTTTCAGGTCGGAGGGCGCCGCGCTGGATCGTCGCGGCATCGCTCGGCCTGCTGGTTTCACTGGCCGGTGCCGACGAACTCCGTGTCGTCAGTTCCGGCGGCTTCGCTGCCGCCTACCGTGCCTTGGCGCCTGATTTCGAACGGCAAACCGGCCATCACCTGACGACTGCCTGGGGGCCTTCGATGGGTCAAACCCCTCAGGCCATTCCCCAGCGTTTGAGCCGAGGCGAAAACATCGATGTCGTCATCATGGTCGGCGAGTCGCTGGATGCGCTGATCGCACAAGGCAAGGTGCTGGATGCCGACCACCAGCTGCTGGCCCGGTCGAGGATAGGCATGGCCGTCAAGGCGGGGGCTGCCAAACCCGATATCGCGACGCTGGCGGGATTGAAGCAGACCTTGCTGGCGGCCCGCAGCATTGCCTATTCGGACAGCGCCAGCGGTGTCTTTCTCTCTACCGTGCTTTTTCCGCGCCTGGGCATCGCCGAACAGATCAAGGACAAGTGCCGGATGATCCCGGCGGAGCCGGTCGGCCAGGTCGTGGCCCGGGGAGAAGCCGAAATCGGCTTGCAGCAGGTCAGCGAATTGCTGCCTGTCTCCGGGATCGAGTTCGTCGGCGTCTTGCCCGACGAGGCCCAACAGATCACCCCTTTCTCTGCGGGGATCGTTGCCGGCAGCAAGGAAACGGCTGCCGCCAAGGCTTTGATCGACTATCTCTCGTCGCCTGCCGTTGCGCCGCTGATCCGCCAAACCGGCCTGGATCCGGCCCACGATAACGTTCACTAGCGAGAACACCATGAAAAATACCAAAGCAGCCCGTGCTTCGAAGCTTTCCACAGTCTTGCGCGTCACCAGCGGCAACTTCCTGGAGATGTTCGATTTCTTTCTGTACGGCTTCTACGCCACCTATATTTCAAAAACGTTTTTCCCCAGCGACAATGAATATGCTTCGCTGATCCTGACCTTCGCCACCTTCGGCGCCGGCTTTCTGATGC
Source organism: uncultured Dechloromonas sp. (assembly GCA_964507585.1). Lineage (GTDB taxonomy): Bacteria > Pseudomonadota > Gammaproteobacteria > Burkholderiales > Rhodocyclaceae > Azonexus. Next base: position 5,364 of record CAZDRS010000091.1, on the reverse strand, counting down.
GCCCGCTCGGCGCGGTCATTCTTGGCAGCTACATCGACCGCATCGGTCGACGCCAGGGATTGATCGTGACCCTCGGCATCATGGCTTTCGGCACCATCCTCATCGCCTTCGTGCCCGGCTATGCCACCATCGGCATTGCCGCCCCCATCCTCGTCCTGATCGGTCGCTTGCTGCAGGGATTCTCGGCCGGCGTTGAACTCGGTGGCGTATCGGTTTACCTGTCGGAAATGGCCACCCCCGGCCACAAAGGTTTTTACGTCAGTTGGCAGTCGGCCAGCCAGCAGGTGGCGATCATGGCCTCGTCGGTCATCGGTTACCTGCTCAGCCAATGGCTGCTGCCAGAGCAGATCAACGACTGGGGATGGCGCATTCCCTTCTTCATCGGCTGCATGATCATTCCGGCGATTTTCGTCATTCGCCGTTCCTTGCAGGAAACCGAAGAGTTTCTGGCGCGCAAGCACCACCCCACATTCCGCGAGATTGTTCAATCCATCGCTCATAACTGGCGCATCGTCGTAGCAGGGATGATGATGGTGGTGATGACCACGGTGTCTTTCTACCTGATCACCGTCTATACGCCGACCTTTGGCAAGAGCGTGCTCAAGCTGAGCGCTGCCGACAGTCTGCTGACCACTTTCTGCGTCGGGATGTCCAATTTCTTCTGGCTACCGGTCATGGGAGCCATATCGGATCGCTTCGGACGCCGGCCGGTTCTGCTGACCTTCACCATTCTGCCGATCCTGACCGCCTACCCGATCCTTTCCTGGCTGGTCGCCAATATCAGTTTCGAGAACCTGCTGGTGACGGAACTCTGGCTCTCCTTCATGTATGCCAGTTACAACGGCGCAGCAGTCGTCGCCCTCACTGAAGTGATGCCGAAACATGTGCGCACGGTCGGCTTCTCTCTGGCCTATAGCCTGGCCACGGCAATTTTCGGCGGCTTCACCCCCATGATCTCGACCTGGCTGATCGAGGCCAGCGGCGACAAGGCCGCTCCCGGCTACTGGATGACTTTTGCAGCGGTGTGCGGCCTGCTCGCGACAGTAATCTTGTATCACCGCGGGGGAATTGCCGAGCGCGGCACGCCTGCATTGGCAAAAGCGTAAAGCGGACAAACGCAGATCAAAGCGTGACAAAAAAAGCGTCCGAGCCTGCCTGCACCACCACCCCATCCTTTCTGCACCTGAGTGTTGGGGTGGTGGGCAGTATCGTTGTCGCCACGGCTGGCGGGCTGCTTTGGCACTTCTGCAGCTTGCCGCTACCCTGGCTGGTCGGCTCGCTGTATGCGGTCGCACTGGCCCGCATTGCCGGCCTCGCCTTGATCCCGCCTCCTGGAGCCAGACAGGGAGGACAGTGGATCATCGGTATCAGCATGGGGCTCTATTTCACTTCGACAGTTGTCGCCGAAGTGATATCTCATGCCCCCCTCATCATCGGCATGGCACTGCTCTCCTTGATGATGGGCATCGCAGGAGCGACAGCCATGTTCCGCTGGCGGCAAGCAGATTTGTCGACCGCTTTTTTCTCGGCGATGCCCGGCGGCGCATCGGAAATGGCCAATCTATCCGATATCTGGTGCGCTTCGGTAGACCTGGTAGCGGCCGCTCATGCTACCCGGGTAATGCTGGTGGTTCTGATCGTTCCCTTGGCATTGACGATAAGCGGCAACCACGGCGACGGTCAGATGCTGATCGCTTCCCGGCCTGTCGAATGGGAACACTTTCCGCTCATGCTTGCAGCAAGTCTGTGTGGTGTCGGACTGTTTAGATTATTGCGCTTACCCAATGCATGGGTGCTGGGTACGTTATCGGCCATCGCCATCTTGGGCGTTAATGGCCAGCCACTCTCCGGACTCCCCGGTTGGCTAACAGCCGGAGGGCAAATCTTGATCGGGGTCTCCTTGGGTTGCCGGTTCGGCCCGGGTTTCCTGCGCAAGGCACCGGCCTTCCTTGTCAGCATCCTCTTCATCAGCCTCTTTTTCCTGGCTGCAACGGCATCGCTGGCATTCCTGTTGGCTGGGCCAACACACTTGGCATTTCCTGGCCTGGTGCTCAGCTTCGCCCCTGGTGGCATCGCTGAAATGTCGATTACTGCAAGTCACCTAAACCTTGCAGTTCCTCTGGTAGTTGCCTCGCACGTAGTTCGAACCGCGATGCTGACACTTCTGGCACCGCTCGGCTTTCGTGTTTTTCGTCGGCTGAATCGCGTCCGCTAATAACCGAAGTCATCGTTGCGGAACATCATCCAGTAGGCAGCATTCTGCCCGGTGAGCTGGAACTGTGTGGGCTCTACAACACCAGCCACCACACCATTCGGACAGCTTTGAACGAGTTGCAGCAACTCGGATTGGTTTCGCGAAAGAAAAATGCCGGTGCTCGGGTCGAGTCGGCAACGCCGAGAAATGATCGAGGCATCAATCACGGTACATCTGGCTGACCGTTTTACGCTGGACATGAAGTTGCAACGCTCTGCCCCCTAAAACCACTCTGGCAAGTGTGCGAGTCTGAGGTTGATCGCTACTCCGGCATTCCTGGCATCCATCTTCAGGCAATCCGGCTGGGTTCGCGTGTAATCACCCAGCGCTTTGACCAGCATCGAAGCAGCGATGCACAGGATGATCGACACACTAGAACAAACCCCTTGGCTGGTTTCAAACAGGTGCATTCAGTCATGCTCACCGGACAGCGGCTTTTTGGCACGGTCGGCAACGAAGAGCAACAGACGGAGCGTCACCACGGCGGCAAAAGCGGCGAGCAACACCCAGGCCCACGGCCACTCAGGGAAGACGGTAGCCAGGATCGCAGCCAGGGCAAGAAAAATGATGGCGAAGAACATGCGGGGTATATTAGAGCCTTGCGATAAACAACGCCAAATAGACGATGGAGGGAGCCCCACGATGAAGCGTATTCGAACAAGCTTGCTCTGCCTGGCAGCCAGCGTTGCCACCCTGCTTTGCCTGGGCCAGGCACGGGCCGACGAGTTGCCCAATCCGCCCCCCGACCACTGGTACGGCAAGATCGTCCGCTACGATTTCATCCAGCCTTACGCCGTCGTTCCGCCCCGCCGCGACGGCATCCTGATCGACACCCGCGACACGGCACGGCGCTACGAGGTCGGCCACATTCCCGGCGCCATCAATCTGCCGGCCAAGCAGTTCGACGAGTTGGCCCCCCGCCTGCTGCCGGCCGACAAGAACATGCTGATCCTGTTCTACTGCGACGGCATCGAGTGCAAGCTCAGCCACATGGCCGCCGACGACGCCGAGGATCTTGGCTACACCAATATCCGCGTCTATGCCGAGGGCTTCCCGGACTGGTTCAAGCGCGGCAATCCCTACGCCATCAGCGCCGGGCACCTGAAGAAGCTGATCGACACCGCCGAGGCCGGCACCCTGCTCGACCTGCGGGCGACCGCCGCCTACGCGCACAGCCACATCCCCGGCGCGCTCAGCCTGCCGGCCGACCGCTTCGAGCAAAAAGCCGCAACCGTGCTGCCGGCCGACAAAAACGAGCCCCTGGTCTTTTACTGCGACAACAGCGACGCCCGCCTGAGCTATGCCATCGCCCGCCAAGCCACGGCTCTTGGCTACACCCGGGTGATGCTGATCGAAGGCGGCTACCCGGCCTGGGAAAAACTCATCCGCTGATCAAGCGATTCGCCGCATGGCACAATCACGCCTCGTTAACCCACCCCGAGGGGCATAGCCATGACCACCATCCTGCTGGTCGATGACTCCACCACCATCCGCAACATGCTGAAGGCAACGCTTCAGCCCTACGACTATCGCATCCTCGAAGCGTCCGGCGGTCGTGCCGGGCTGGAAATCGTCAAGCAGGAGACGGTCGACCTGATCATCTCCGACCAGAACATGCCCGGCCTCGACGGACTGGGCATGGTCAAGGCCATCCGCGCCGGCAGCAGCAACCAGAGCGTTCCCATCCTGGTGTTGACCACCGAAACCTCCGACGAAATGAAGGCTGCCTTCCGTGCCGCCGGTGCCAGCGCCTGGATGTCCAAGCCCTTCACGCCGGAGCGCCTGGAAGCAGCCCTGAAGAAGCTGCTCGGCCAATGAGCATGCGCCCCTCGCGTTCCGAATACCTCGACCTGCCGGACATCCGCCTGCACATCCGGCGCTGGGGCGACCCCGCGGCCCCGACGCTTTTCCTGCTGCACGGCTGGATGGACGTTTCCGCCTCCTTCCAGTTCGTCATCGACGAACTGCAGCGCGACTGGAACATCGTCGCCCCCGACTGGCGCGGTTTCGGGCCATCGCAATGGCTGCACCGCCCTTACTATTTCGCCGAGCACATCGGCGACCTGGAGGCCATCCTCGATCACTACGCGCCGGAGGGCCCGGTCAGGCTGGTTGGCCACAGCATGGGCGGCATCCTGTCGTGCCTGTACGCCGGCATCCGCCCCGAGCGTGTCGAAAGCCTGGTCACCCTGGATGGCTTCGGCATCGCCCCGACCACGCCGGACATGGCACCCGAGCGCTACCGGCAGTGGCTGGATCAGACCCGGGCCACGCCCAAACTGCACGTCTATCGCGATCGCGCCGACTTTGCGCGGCGCCTGATGAAGACCGACCGTTTCCTGACCGCCGAACGCGCCGAGTTCCTCTCGCGCCACCTGGCCAAGATCGGCGAAGGCCACAACAAGGCCGGCGAGCGTCGGCATGGCGTGGTCTGGAACGGCGACCCCTGGCACAAGAACTTCTCGCCCTACCTGTTCCGCCTGGAAGAGTCGATGGCCATCTGGCGCCAAGTGCGCTGCCCAGTGCTCTGGGTCGCCGGCCGCCAATCCTGGGTAGTGCGCGACTTCGAGCAACGCCCCGGCGACTGGCAAGCCCGCCAGGCCTGCTTCGCACAGCTGACCGAACGCTGGATCGAGAACGCCGACCACATGCTGCATCACGACCAACCAGCCGAAGTGGCAGGGTTGATCGAGGAATTCCTAAAGTAAAAAAGCCGGGAAACCCCGGTTTTCCTGGTTTGGCACCGACAATCGGCGCGGCACTGCAGCTTAGTGGTAGGCCTTCTTCGAAGCCAGGCGGGATGCCATAAAGCAAGCCAGCGTAAAGATCACTGCCGCGAAACCGATGCCGAAATAGGAAAGCTCGTCCATGTGTGCCTCTGTATGTAGGGTTGTAATTGAGGCGATATAGACAAGCTTTGAGCCAAAAGTTCCTGCGACGAGCAATGTTCCCGGCGCCCTACTCCCCGCGTGCCCGACGGACGCTAATCGACTCGCCGCCAACGCCCCAGTTATCGGTATCGACCTCGTCGATGACCACCACCGTCGTCTTCGGGTTCTTGCCCAGCACATCGACCAGCAACTGCGTCGCCCCCTGGATCAGGCGCGCCT
>CAZDRS010000090.1:0-8722 GCA_964507585.1 uncultured Dechloromonas sp. | reverse complement strand
CCGGACATCCCGCTCAAGGACATCGTCTGGGGCGTGCTGCCCTTCGTCGGCCTGATGTTCCTCGCCGTGATCCTGCTTTGCCTCTTCCCGGGTATCGCCACCTGGCTGCCGGATCTGGTCATGGGCGCTGCGAGCTAAGGAAATCCAGCCATGAACGCACCGCAGCCCCGCAGTTGGGATAACCTGCGCCAGAGCCGTGGCCGCCGCCTGGAAAGGGCGGCCGCCATCGGCCTCGGCCGGGCCGTTCCCGCCGAACGCATCGTCGATCTGCTCGAAGCCGTCATCCAGCCGGGCGACCGCGTCTGTCTGGAAGGCAACAACCAGAAGCAGGCCGACTTCCTTTCAGAATCGCTGGCCGATTGCGATCCGGCCCGCATCAATGGCCTCAGCATGGTTCAGTCAGTCCTGGCTCTCCCGAGCCATGTGGACCTTTTCGAGCGCGGCCTCGCCAGCCGCCTCGACTTTTCCTTCAGCGGCCCGCAGGGCGCCCGGCTGGCCAAGCTGGTTCAGCAGCAGCGCATCGAGATCGGCGCCATCCACACCTACCTCGAACTGTTCGGCCGCTACTTCCTCGACCTGACGCCGAATGTGGCGCTGATCGCCGCGCAGGCGGCTGACGCCGAGGGCAACCTCTACCTCGGCCCGAACACCGAGGACACGCCGGCCATCGTCGAGGCCACTGCCTTCAAGGGCGGCATCGTGATCGCCCAGGTCAACGAGCGCCTCGACAAGCTGCCGCGCGTCGACGTGCCGGCCGACTGGGTCGATTTCACGGTGCTGGCGCCGCGCCCGAACTACATCGAGCCGCTGTTCACCCGCGACCCGGCGCAGATCACCGAAGTGCAGGTGCTGATGGCAATGATGGCGATCAAGGGCATCTACGCCGAATACGGCGTCACCCGGCTGAACCACGGCATCGGCTTCGACACCGCGGCGATCGAACTGCTGCTGCCGACCTATGCCGCCGACCTCGGCCTCAAGGGCAAGATCTGCACGCATTGGGCCTTGAACCCGCACCCGACGCTGATCCCGGCCATCGAATCCGGCTTCGTCCAGTCGGTGCACAGCTTCGGCTCGGAAGTCGGCATGGAAGCCTATGTCGCCGCCCGTTCCGACGTCTTCTTCACCGGCGCCGACGGCAGCATGCGCTCCAACCGGGCGTTTTCGCAGACGGCCGGCCTCTACGCCTGCGACATGTTCATCGGCTCGACCCTGCAGATGGATCTCGCCGGCAACAGTTCGACCGCCACGCTGGGCCGCATCACCGGCTTCGGCGGTGCGCCGAACATGGGCTCCGACCCGCATGGCCGCCGCCACGCCAGCCCGGCCTGGCTCAAGGCCGGGCGCGAGGCGGCCGGGCCGAACGCCATTCGCGGCCGCAAGCTGGTCGTGCAGATGGTCGAAACCTTCCGCGAGCACATGGCGCCGGTCTTCGTCGAGGAACTCGACGCCTGGCAGCTGCAAAAAGTCATGGGCGCCGAACTGCCGCCGATCATGATCTACGGCGACGACGTCAGCCATATCGTGACCGAGGAAGGCATCGCCAACCTGCTGCTCTGCCGCACGCCGGAGGAGCGCGAACAGGCCATCCGCGGTGTCGCCGGCTTCACGCCGGTCGGCTTGGCCCGCGACAAGGCGATGGTCGAGAACCTGCGCGACCGCGGCATCGTCCGCCGCCCCGAAGACCTCGGCATCGACCCGCGCCAGGCTTCCCGCGACCTGCTCGCCGCCCGCTCCGTCAAGGATCTGGTGCGCTGGTCGGGCGGTTTGTACAACCCGCCTTCCCGCTTCCGCAACTGGTGACCGCCATGGAAACACTCGAATATCGTTTTGCGTCGGCGCCGGCCGCACAAACCGAAACGCCCGCCCTGTGCGGTGTGGTCGGCTCCGGCAACCTGGAAATCCTGGTCACGCCGGGCGATGACGCGCAGACCTGCGCCGTGTCGGTCAAGACCTCGGCCCGTGGCTTCGGCGACATCTGGCAGGCCGTGCTCGGCGCCTTTGCCAGCGGCCATGCCGCCCGCGGCACCCGCATCGCCATCAACGACATGGGGGCGACCCCGGCCGTGGTCAGCCTGCGCCTGGGCCAGGCCCTGGCCGATTACCAGGGAGGTGCGCAATGAGCGTGCGCCACAGTTACTTCGAGGCGACGGCGCGCCGCCGCCTGGCCGGCCTGCTCGATGCCGGCAGCTTCCGCGAAATCCTGCCGCCGGCCGAATCGACGCCCAGCCCGCATCTGGCCAGCCTCGACCTGCCGGGCGCCTTCGACGACGGCGTGGTCGTTGGCTACGGTCAACTGGAAAAAAGGCCGGTTTTTGTAATCGCCCAGGAAGGCCAGTTCATGGGCGGTGCCGTCGGCGAAATCCACGGCGCCAAGATCGTCGGCCTGCTGCGCCGTGCCGCGCTCGAAAAGCCGGCCGCCGTGCTGTTCCTGATCGATTCCGGCGGGGTGCGCCTGCATGAGGCCAATGCCGGGCTGATCGCCATTTCCGAAATCATGCGCGCCGTGCTCGACACCCGCGCTGCCGGCGTGCCGGTGCTGGCGCTGGTCGGGGGCAGCTGCGGCGCCTTTGGCGGCATGGGCATCGTCGCCAAGCTGTGCTCGGCCATCGTCATCTCCGAGGAAGGGCGGCTGGCGCTGTCCGGGCCGGAAGTGATCGAAACGGTGGCCGGGGTCGAGGAATTCGACGCCAAGGATCGCGCCCTCGTCTGGCGCGTCACCGGCGGCAAGCACCGCTACCTGATGGGCGATTGTGCGGTGCTGGCCGAGGACGACATCGCCGGTTTCGCCGCAGCGGCTGCGCAATGGATTGCCGGGCAGGGTGAGGCAGGGCCGTCGCTGGCCGCGCTGCGCGCCACGCAAAGCCGGCTCGAAAACCGGATGGCGGCCTATGCCACCTATCGCGACGGCTTGCAGGTGTGGGCCGCGCTCGGGGTGCAGAACCCGGAAAACGTTCCGCTGCTCGACCGCGACAGCCTGGTCGCCATCAAGGAAGGATTGCCGACATGAACCTCCAAACCGTTCTCGACGCGCTGTTCCCGCTCGGGCATCGCGTCCAGCTGGCCGGCCAGGTGCTGACCGGCGAAGCCAGCACCGAACAAGGCACGGTCGCCGTGCTCGGCACCACCGACGCGGCAGCCATCGATCACCGGATGGCGCTGGCCTTGTCCGGCTTCGTGCTCGAAACCATCGAGCAGCATCCCGGTAGGCCGCTGGTCTTCCTGGTCGATACGTCTGGCCAGGTGCTGTCGCGCAGCCAGGAGTTGCTGTGCCTGAACGGCTCGCTGGCCCATCTGGCGCAGTGCGTCGATCTGGCGCGTCGGCAAGGGCATCGCTCGATCAGCCTGGTGACGGCCAACGCGGTCAGCGGCGGCTTCCTGTCCTTCGGGCTGATGGCCGACCGGGCCTACGCGCTGGCCGATGCCCAGGTGCGGGTCATGGATCTGCGTGCCATGGCGCGGGTGACCAAGATCGATCACGAGCGCCTGGTCAAGCTGGCCGAAGGCTCGCCGATCTTTGCCCCGGGGGCGGAGAATTACCGGCGCATGGGCGCCATCGATGCCATCTGGCCTGCTCCGGATGCAGGATTGCTGGCAGAAGCCCTGGCGCAGGCCGACGCCGTCGACCGGCGCATGGCGGTCGGTGCGGCGCGTGGTGGCCGCCAGCAGGCCGAAGGCGTGGCGCGTACCGTCCAAACTGCAGCGGCGGCCTGATCATGCGCCGCCACGACCGGGTCTTTCTGCGCCATGGCGCGCCTTTTCGTGCGGCCTGTGCCGAGATCGACCCGGCGGCGCAGGCTTGCGTCCGGCAATGGATCGACGCCGGGCGGCCGCTGGTGGCTGCCCGCCAAACGGGCGAGCCGGAGGCCGTTCGGCTCGGCCTGACGCTGCCTACGGCTCAGGGCCGGAAACGCCTGGGGATCGTCGTCGAGCGGCGGGATGTCGCCGCCGTGCGTGCGCCCTTGGGCATTTCCCAGTGCCTGTGCCGCTTGCCGGCAAGCGATGCCGTGGCCTTGTCGGTGCTGGAAAGCAGCCTGGAGCGGGCCGGGGTGGCGGCCGGCGTTTACGGTTCGCTGGCCTGGGAGGTCATGGCCGATGCGGCCTATCGCCATGCCGAATCCGACATCGATCTGGTCTGCGATGTGCACAGCCTGTCGCAACTGTGCCTGAGCATCGCGGCGCTGCGCCAGTGCGCGAGCCGCCTGGCCGGGCGGCTGGATGGCGAAATCCGCTTGCCGAACGGCGATGCGGTGGCCTGGCGTGAATTGGCCGATCGGCTGGATTCGCCGCAGGCCTCCGTGCTGGTCAAAGGCGCCCGGGAGGTCGGCCTGCTGAGTGTGCAGGACTTGCTGGGCTCGCTCGGCGGGGAGCGTCGCTGTGCTTGACGTACAGCGGTTATCGCCGGTTCGGCATCCGCTGGCTCCGCCCCGTTGCGACAATGCGGTGGCGGGCATCGGCCGGCTGGCCATCCGCAGCCTGTACCGGGAGGTCGCGCTGCCCATCAAGCCGGGCCTGGTCGGGCCGTTCGGCACGGGTAGTCACGACGACATGAACTACCAGACCTTCGTGCGCAGCCTGCATTCGCTGCGCGGCTACTTTCCGGCCATCGCGGCGGCGGGGGCCGGGCAACCCGGCTTCGAGCCCCTGAAAAGGCTGGGGATCGAGGCCGAGTGCACCATGCTGGCCGCGACCGGCGGCATCAACACGCATCGCGGGGCGATTTTCAACCTCGGTCTGCTCTGTGCCGCTGCCGGCTGGCTGATGGCGGCGAGCCGACCCGTCACCCCGGCGGCTGCCTGTGCGCTGGTCGTCAGCCAGTGGGGGGCGGACGTTCTGGGCGGCGTGGCACCGTCCGGCTCGCTCAGCCATGGCCAATGGGTTGCCCGGCGCTACGGCAGCGGCGGCGCCCGCCAGGAGGCGGCAACCGGCTTCCCGGCCGCCATCGAGGTCGGCTTGCCGGCCTATCGCCGGGCAATGCAGATCACCGGGGATGGCGAAGCGGCGGCCACCGAGGCCTTGTTCGCGCTGATCGCGGCGCTGGAGGACACCAACCTGCTGTGGCGGGGCGGCCGCGCGGGGCTGGAATGGGCGCAAATGACGGCGGCCGGCTTTCTGGCGGCGGGTGGTGTGGCGAATCCCGATTGGCGCCGCCTGGCGGCCGACATCGACCGCCAATTCATCGCGCGCCGGCTCAGCCCGGGCGGCAGCGCCGATCTGCTCGGCGTCACGCTGTTCCTGGCCGATCTCGGCCAACTGGGCTGATCATGCGCCTTGCCCTCCTGTTCAGCGGCCAGGGACATCAGCGCCCCGAGCACTGGCAGCGGGTTGGGCAGGCGCACGGCCGATGGCAGGGCGCCCTGTCGGCGATCATCCCGAACATCGACGATCCGGCCGCCGGCAACGATCCCGAGATCTTGTCCCGCAATGCAATCGCCCAGCCCCTGATCTTTGCGCAGCAGATGCTGGTCTGGGAGAGCCTGCGCGATGCCTTGCCCCGCCCCGTGGCGGTGGCCGGCTATTCGCTGGGCGAAATGGCGGCCTGCTGCGTGGCCGGGGCGTTTTCAGCCGACGAGGGTTTGCGTCTCTGCCTGCAAAGGGCGCAGGCGATGGATGCCGCGGTCGGCGGCGAGTACGCGATGCTGGCCGTCCTGGGCCTCGACGATGCCGTGGTGGAGGCCATCGCCGCGCCGATGGCAGTCAAGGTGGCCATTCGCAACGCCCCCCGCCATCTGGTCGTGGCCGGGGAACGCCGGGCGATCGAGGCTGTTGCGGTGCGGTTCGCCGCAGCGGGATCCGCCCGCCTGGTGCCATTGGCGGTGCGTACGCCTTCCCATACGCCTTGGCTGGCGGCGGCGAGCGAGGCGTTCCATCGCTGCCTGGCCGATTTTCCCGAGCGCCGCTTGAACATCCCGGTATTGAGCGCGATTGACGGGCAGGCAGCGCGGAGCGCACGGGGAGCGCTCGATGCCTTGGCCCGACAAATCAGTACGCCGCTCGACTGGGCGGCCTGCCTGAACACCGTTCGCGAACTGCAACCCGACGTGGTGCTGGAAATCGGCCCGGGGAACGCATTGAGCAAGCTGTTCGCCGAGCTGGCGCCCGACATCCCGGTACGGGCCAGCGACGATTTCCGTTCCGCCGCCGGCCTGCTCGACTGGTTGGCCCGCTCCGCCTGATAAAATTCAGTGCTTGCTAATATTTTGCCGATTGCCGCGTGATTCCCGTCGATGTCGTTCTCACCTATTTGATCACCGGTGCTGTCGCCGGTTTTTTCGCCGGCCTGCTGGGCGTTGGCGGCGGGGTCATCGTCGTCCCGGTGCTGACCATGATCTTCGCCGGGCAGGGCTTTCCGGCCAACGAAGTGCTGCACCTGGCGCTCGGTACCTCGATGGCGACCATCCTGTTCACGTCCTTGTCCAGCCTGCGCGCCCACCATGCGCACGGGGCGGTGCTGTGGCCGGTCATGCGCCGGCTGACGCCCGGCATCCTGTTCGGCACCTTGCTCGGCGCCCAGATCGCCGCCCGGATTTCCTCGCGGGCGCTGTCGATATTCTTTGTCGCCTTCATGGTGCTGGTTGCCTTCCAGATGATCGCCAACCTGCGCCCGAAACCGACGCGCAGCCTGCCGGGCAGAGGGGGGCTGAGTGTCGCCGGCAGCCTGATCGGCGCCATTGCCAGCCTGGCCGCCATGGGCGGCGGGGCGCTGACCGTGCCCTACCTGATCTGGTGCAACGTGCGGCCGCACCAGGCGATCGGTACCTCGGCCGCGGTCGGCTTGCCGATCGCGCTGGGCGGCACGCTCGGCTACCTGTGGAACGGTTGGGGCCATCCCGGCCTGCCGCCGGGCAGCCTGGGTTTTCTCTACCTGCCGGCGCTGGCCATCATCCTGGTCGCCAGCGTGCTGGCCGCCCCGCTCGGGGCGCGCCTGGCGCACCGCTTGCCGGTGAAAGTGCTCAAGCGCGTCTTTGCCGGCCTGTTGCTGATCCTCTCCGGCAGAATGCTGTGGAGCCTGTACGGAGCCTAGCCGGATCGGCGCTCAGCGCGCCTTGAACACCGGCTTGCGCTTTTCCAGGAAGGCGGCCAGGCCTTCCTTGTAGTCCTCGGTTTCCAGGAAGGCGAAGGAGGCGGCCTTTTCGGCGTCGGTCAGCGGGCGGCCGTCGAGCAGGCGGTGTATCCATTGCTTGTGCCAGCCGGCCACCAGCGGGGCGCCGGCGCAGATGCGGCGGGCCGTGGCGTAGGCTTCGTCGGCGACCTGCTCGTCGGCCACCACGCGGGTCAGCAAGCCTTTTTCGTAGGCTTCCCGGGCGTTGAGGATGCGCCCTTCGAGCAGGATTTCCTTGATCACCGCCGGGCCGACCAGACGGAGCAGGCCTTCCATCTCGCCGGGGTACATCGAGAAGCCGAGCTTGTTGATTGGCGCGCCGAAGCGGGCGCTTTCGCCCGCGATCCGGAAGTCGCAGACACCGGCGATTTCCAGACCGCCGCCGATGCAGGCGCCGCTGATCAGCGCCACGGTCGGGTGTGGGCAATCGGCGATGGCGTTCAGCGCCTTGGCGACTTCGCCGTGGTAGTGCAAGGCCTGTTCGAGCGTGGCACGGCCGGTGACGAATTCCTCCAGGTCGCCGCCGGCGGCAAAGGCTTCGTCGCCGGCACCGCGAATCACCACGCAACGGATGCTGTCGTCGCTGCTCAGCCTTTGCATGGTTGCCGATAGTTGCTGCCACATGGCCAGGTCGATGGCGTTCAGCTTGCCAGGGTTGTTCAGGGTCAGGGTGGCGATTTCGCCGTCGGTAATGCAGTCGACCGTAGCCATGGTTGAGTCCGTCTTGGGCAAAACCCGAATTATCCTAAAAATCCCGCTTGAACGTGCCTGTTGGCGTGCTCGGGCGGTCGTCCGGTGCGCTGTGCTGGCATGGTTCCCGGCAGGGTGATGCTTTCAGGGTAGCCCGATTTACCTATGGGGAATCCATATCGCAAGCGTCTTATATAAGATATAATACTGAGTGCTTTATTCGTAATTATTAATTAGGGGAGAGTAGCCATGAGCAGCGCGATGTATCAGCGAATGCGAGCCAATCCCAAATTCCAGGAACTGGTGGCCCGTCGCGGCCGTTTTGCCTGGACTTTGGCGGTCATTGTTTTGGCGATGTTTTACGGTTTCGTGATGGTGGTCGCCTTCAATCCGACGTCGCTTGGACAGCCGGTGAGTGAAGGATCGATGCTGACGGTGGGGGTTGCCGTCGAACTATTCATGTTCATTTTCTTCTGGGTGCTGACGGCGGTTTACGTCAAGCGCGCCAATAGCGAATTCGATGCCTTGACGCAGGAAATCGTCAAGGACGCCTGGAAGGAGAACAAATAATGCGCCGCCTGACACACCTTACCGCTGCCCTGGGCCTGTTCGCCCTGGCTGCCATGGCCTATGCCGGCCCGCCGGTCGAAGGCGCGATGGAAAAACAAGCCACCAACTGGCACGCCATCATCATGTTCTGCGTCTTCGTCGCCATGACGATGGGCATCACCTACTGGGCGGCCAGCCGCACCAAGTCGACGGCCGACTTCTACACGGCCGGCGGCGGCATTACCGGCTTCCAGAACGGCCTGGCCATTGCCGGCGACTACATGTCGGCTGCCACGCTGCTCGGCCTGACCGCCATGGTTTATGGTCAGGGCTACGACGGCTACATCTACATGCTGGCCTTCTTCGCCGGCTGGCCGATCA
>CAZDRS010000089.1:0-8826 GCA_964507585.1 uncultured Dechloromonas sp. | reverse complement strand
ACGCCAGGAACACCTGGACGATGCGTTTGTTATTGCGGACTGCGTCGAACATGAGGCGAAAAATCCTTCGGATGCGTTCAAAGAGGCAGGAATGCCTGCCTCAAAAAGGGGCAATCATACCGTACTTTGCCCCTGCCCTATTTGATTTGGCTAGCGGAAAACAAGGCTCCCAGGCGCCGCACGGCATCCTCGATTTGCGGCGTATGCGGATTGCCGCAATTGAGGCGAAGACAGTTGCGATACATGCCGCTTGCCGAGAACAAATCGCCCGGCACGTAGGCCAGACTTTCAGCAATTGCCTGCTCGTAGAGGAGGCTCGTATCGATCTGTTCCGGCAGTTCGACCCAGAGCACATAGCCGCCCTGCGGTTGGGCAATCCGCGTCGCAGACGGAAAGTAGCGGCTGACGGCCAGCCGCATTGCCTCGACCTGGTGTGCGTAGGCTCGGCGCAAGGTGCGCAGGTGGCGCTCGTAGGCCCCGGATTCCAGATATTCGGCCAACACACGCTGCGTGATGGGATTGGTGGCGCCGCTGGTGATGGTCTTCTGCAAGGCAATCGCCGACCGCCGGTGCCCGGCCGCGACGAAACCGATGCGCAGTGACGGTGACAGGCTCTTGGAGAAAGAAGAGCAAAGCATGACATTGCCGGTGGAGTCGAAAGCCTTGACCGGCCACGGCCGTACCTCACCAAGATGCAAATCGCCGTAAATGTCGTCTTCGATGATCGCCACATTGCGTGCTGCCGCCAACTTGGCCAGTTGTCGCTTGCGCTCGTCCGGCATTACGCAGCCCAAGGGGTTGCTGCCGTTCGAAACGAGCAGGCACGCAGCTATTTTTCCTTGGCGGGTCGCCAGGTCAAGCGCCTCGATCGACAATCCGTGACGCGGATCGGTCGGGATTTCCAGGGCTTGCAGCCCCATCGTTTCCAGCAGCTGCAGCATCAGGTAATAGGCAGGCGACTCGACGGCGACCGTATCCCCCGGTTTGGTCACTGTCCGCAGGCAAAGGCCCAGCGCCTCGGTGCAAGAATTGGTGACAACGAACTCCTCGGCAGCCAACGGCCCACCCCAGGCAAGGGAACGCCTTATCAACTGACGAACCAACAACGGGTCATCCATATTGATGTGGCTGCCACTGCACAACAGTTCAGGGTGGCGACGTGCCACTCCGGCGTACAGACGATGCAAGGCAGGCAATGGCAAAAGCGCCGAAGCAGGCAATGCGGCCGCCAACGGGGCGACGCCGGGCCGGGCTCCGGCCTGCAAAACGCGCACCAGGCGTTGCGAAATATCCACGGCAATCGGCGTGTCGGGCGTCGTGCGCACTTGTGGCTCGGCATGAGGCGCCGGCGGGAAGCGGACATAAAAACCGGATTGCGGACGAGCCTCGACCAGTTCCCTGTCTTCCAGTTGGCGTAAAGCCTGAACAACCGTAGATATCGACAGGCGACGCTCCTTGGCCAATCGACGCACCGAAGGTAAACGCTCGCCATGAGCCAGTACGCCAGAGGCGATCATGGCGCTCAGTTCGCCAGCCAGTTTCTCGTAACGCAGGATGGCATTTGTCATAGGTCACCAATACAGTTATTCCCAATCGCAGCAAGTACAGTTCTCAAATTTTGTAACTGTACTGGATACAATTTTCCTTCCTTGCAACTGTATCACTCACCGGTATCGCCCTACACTTTCTATGCAAAACATGGGGAGATGGTGATGAAAATCGATCTGGCAAGCGGCGAACTGAACCTGGCAGAAAATCAGCCGATCAGGATGCTCGCCGCCAAAGGCGTAAGCATCCGCTGCCTAAGCGGCACAATCTGGGTCACCCAGGCCGGCCAGACCGAAGATATTTTCCTGAAAGCCGGGCAGGTTTACCGGATTGGGAATCAGCGCCTGGCCTTGATCGAAAGCATCGGAGTGGGAAGCATCCGTATCGAGTCTCCCCGGAAGAACGCCTTTAGCCAACGCTGGTTTTGCTGCATGCGGAAAAAATGGCTGGCAGTCGGCAGCCGTAGGGCTGTCGCCTAATCAAACAAGCCTGGTTGCATCGGTCGCAGATTTTCTTGTTTGATGGTCAGGCGAACAGGGATGCCCTGTCGGCCAATCGCCTCAACCACCATGCGACCGCCTGAGGCTTCGGCGAGCACCCTCACGTTGCGCTCCGACTTCCCGCTCCGACCGCGGTAGACAACCACCGTCCCGGCGCTGGGCAAAGCGGTTGGATGTCTGGACATATTGGCCCCACGGCGATCTGAACCGCTCAAGGCTATCAACGAACAGGTAAATCACGAATACTGTACATCCATACAGTTATCGGTTAATCTTCGCTCATCGCCAAATAACTGGCTATCCATACAGTTACTCAGTCGACACAACCGGAGGTCATCATGGAACGCATACAGAAACTGTTCGAACTGCTGGCAGGTATCTCCGCCGAGGAGGATGCTCGCCTGGCGCGGGCCAAGGCTATTTTTGCCAGCAGCGACATGGATATGCACGCCTTGCAATTGCCTGCTTGCTGGCGTCGCAAGCAACGTCGAACACAGCAATGAAAAAGGCGGCCGAAGCCGCCTTGCCGTCTACAAGAGTGTGATTCAGAACTCATCCTTGACGACCGGGAAGCCCAGTGCATCCCAATCCAGCATGCCGCCACGGTAGTAATAAATCTTGTCTGCCGGAAATCCATCGCGAACCATGGCATTGATCGCCGTCGGACTCTGTGGGCAGACCGGGCCGTTGCAGAAGGCATAGACTTTTTTGGCCTTGCTGCAATCCCATTTGCCAGCCGCTTTGGCGCAGCCAAGTTCATCCATGCGCCCGGCAACCAGGGTGTAAGGAATGTGATACGAGTTCGGGATGGTGCCCTTGATGCGATCATCAGGCTCGCGCATGTCGACAATCATGGCTTCCTTGTCGTTCATCGCATGCAACATTTCGATTTCGGTAACCGGATGAACGCCGGGAACAGGAATCAGAGGCTGCAACCAGCCCTTGTTCTTGGCGCAGGGCGTCATGGTGCGGGTGATGACAAAAGCCCCATTCTTGGTTTGCACGACGAATTGCTTGTCTTCGCCGATGATGCGCAACAGTTCTTTCTCTTGGGCAATCGTTCCGCAGGCCATGGACAGCAAACCTGCTGCCAGCAACAGTTTTTTCAACACGGTTTTCTCCTCTCGTTATTGGAATCCGTACACTGCATAAGCGTACGTTTATATATTAATTTGATTAAGCACAATTGGCGATAGTGCCCTCGCTTGGCTAGCCCCTTCGGATATGGCAAATTGGCACGAATTCCGCGCCATGACCGCAACGCAGCCCATGAGTACTGATCCCATCGAATTTCTGGACGGCCGCGTCCGTCTCCATATTGGAGATCTCACCGAACAGGCTGTAGATGCCATCGTCAATGCTGCCAACCGCACCCTGCTGGGTGGCGGCGGTGTCGATGGTGCGATTCACCGCCGAGGCGGCCCGGCGATCCTGCAGGCGTGCCGGGCGTTGCGGGCTAGCCGGTGGCCGGATGGCTTGCCAACCGGCCAGGTCGTCATTACGACGGGTGGTGCCCTCGCCTCACCTTACGTTATCCATACAGTCGGCCCCATTTGGGGGCAGCACGAAGGCAAGGAAGCCGAGCTGCTCGCCGCCTGTTATCGCAACGCGATTGCCCTTGCCGCCAGCGAAAAGTTGCAACGCATTGCCTTTCCGGCCATTTCGACGGGGGTCTATGGCTTTCCTCCCGATCGAGCCGCCAAAGTCGTTTCGCAAACGCTCAATGACGTGTTGCTGGAATACCCGGAAATAACCGAAGTCCGGCTGGTCTTTTTCGATAGCCGACAACAGGACGTTTTTGTGGCAAACCAGCGTTTTGCCGACAATTGTCGCTGACCCCCATTTGTTCCACTGCGGGGCTACGGCATAATTGCGACTGATTTTGCCAGCAGCACGCACACCAACCGGAGAAATGACGCATGAAGCGTATCGACATCGACAGCGCAATACGCTTGCACAACCAATGGCGGCGCCAGTTCCTCAACGCCTTCGCTGGAGGTGCCTATGCCGACATGCCCTTGTCCGAACATCGTTGCTGCACGCTGGAGCTTGAACTGAGCCGCCAGGTTAGCGAAGGAAATAACAGCATCCTGGCCGCACTGCTCGCTGCCGACCGGCATTTCCATGCCCTGGCCAACGAAATCATCGATCTGAGCAACAACGGGCTCGGTGATTCGGCCGACCTCCTGCTGCCCGACCTGAATGAAGCCGCCCATCGCCTGATTGCCCATCTGGACGATGCCCGCCCCATCTGCGACGAACAGGCATCCAGCTAAAGCCGTAGAACAGCCCGGTGCGGCTCTCGCACCAGAGGCGGACTAGCCTTTTCCCGTTTACTTCCGGCCAACCGCCGTCAGGTCAGGCAGTGTGCCAAAGATCCGCACCGGCACGTTCAGGCTTGAAACCGAGGTCTGCAGGGTAACTGCCATGCTGCCTTCCACCTGCCCCTCGCGCCCGGCAACAAACTGACCGGTAGCGGTCACCATGCCGGCTTCCATGCGTAAATCCTTGGAAACGATTTGCTTGGGGGTAACGCTGATTGTCGAGCGCAAGCGATCGAATTTGGTCGCTCCGGCCCGCACCTCGGAAACCCCGTTGCGTCGCGCTGCTTCGCCCAGATCGACGCCATACAGCGTACCGCGGGTTATCTCCGTATTCAGAACCGCCTCGGCATTGCGCCACAAGCCATCAACATCGCGACTGCTGGAGCGCAGCTTGAGCGTTCCATTCATATCGCCTTCCAGCTTCAAACCGGGAACGAACGCAGCCCCCAGCTTGCGGGTATCGATGCGATTCAGGCTCACATCGCCCGCCATCGCCAGGCCGTTGCTCCAATCCAGCAGCCAGTTGCCCCGCAAAATACCCCCCAGGAACGTGGTGTCGATGTTCTGAATGAGCAACTTGTCGGCCTGTAAAATGCCCTTCGCCTGCAAGGAGGCAAACGAGGCAGCAGAACCGAATGGCTGCCAGGCACGCCCTTCGATATTCAAGGCGATGCCAAGCGGAGTCGGTTGCGCCTCAACCAGCAAGCTACGATCCGTGCTTTCGATGCTTGCTTTCTCAAGACGGCCATCGGGCCTGAAATTCAGCTCACCGAAAACATCCTGAAAAACGACACCCTCGGTCAACTCAATCCGCGAGTGCTCGATGGCAAGCTTACCAACCCGCATTCCGTTGGCGATTGCGCTATCGCTTCTGAAAAACGGCATGGCGACCAAGTGCCTGGCCAGCAGGCGCGCACCGTTAATCTCGATCCGCGTAATCGTCGGCGAAGCCGATCCCAACAAGGCCAGCGGAGAGCTCACCCGCACCTCGGCGATACTGCTCTCGCCATCCTTGCCGATCGTCAAAGCCGTCAATTTCAGATGCGGCGAAGGATACAAGGCTGCACTCACCCCCCCCACACGAACCGGCGTGCCGACAAAACTCGTTGCTGCCGTCTCGATCGCTGGCTTGAAGCGGTCGTAGGGGTACAGTACGGTCACCGCCAAGGCCAATAGCAAAATGCCGCCAAGGCCCAACAACACCTTGCGACGGGATAAGGCGGGGCTATTCGGCTGATCGCTGGCCGATGTTGCCGGGGCGGGTTGGTAGGGTGGTGGCGCCACGGATGGCTTGAAGCCGCTTTCCCTCTTGCCATTCTTGGTCGGCAATATCGGCTTGCCAAACGAGGAAAAATTGCTCGCTGCGCTTGCCACTCCCCTGGAGTCAGGTGCCTCCCCGGTTTTTGGGCCGAATACGGAAAACTGTGATAGCGGCTGCGAGGCTTCGAATTTGGCAGCCATCTGCGCGGCCTTTTTGCTCTCCTCCCAGACCGATGCGGCCTCCAGGGTCGGGGCGATGTAACCGCCCTCCTCCAGTTCGCGCAATGCTGCTTGAACGAGGCGCGGATTTCCGATCTTTGCCGACAATTCCTCGACACTCATCTTGCCATCAACCTGCACCAGCACCATGCGCAAATTACGCTGCACGACGCGGGTACTTTGCCTGACCGCTTCGTCACCGGTCGGGGTTTTTGCGTAGATGAGGTTGGAGTCCATATTCGGCTTTTATTGTTGTTCAAAAAGGACAAAACGCCTTGACTGAAGCGGATTCTACTCCTATAATGCGCATCTCTGTTCCCCGATAGCTCAGTCGGTAGAGCGCCGGACTGTTAATCCGTAGGTCCCTGGTTCGAGCCCAGGTCGGGGAGCCAAAGAATCAAGCATTTAGCCCAGCCAATTTGGTTGGGCTTTTTGCTTTTTGGCTTACCGTAGCCGAATTGGCGTTAACAAGCAATGTATTTAACAAAAATAACATTGCCGATGGTGACGAAGGCGCCCCAATTGATCAAGTCGTGAAATAGTTCGCTGACGAAACCGGTCGATTTGTCTAGTTTGAGGGCAAGCAAACCCGCACTCGAGGAGTGCACCATGAACTCGATTTTCGGCCCTTCCGCTCTCGTTGCATTGGCAACCACCGCCAGCACTGCCGCAGCATATATCGATGCCTGCGACTCCGGCGCCCAGCATGTCCGCCTTGACCCCGCTTATTACCAAAGCTGCGGGGTGCTGCTTTACCGGATTTTCTCGATGCTCGATGCCAAACTGGCCTTTCCTGCGCTGATCGAGCAATCCACCGCGGCTCGCGACGTTGCGGAGTCGGTACGGATCGGACGCCGCCTCGAGGTCAGCATGCTCGGTTATTACCCACAACTCTCAGTACTGCTGCAGCGGGTTTCGGCCTGAAAACGCCCCGAAAACCGGGTGCCGTGCCTCTTGCTCGTTCCGTGTTCGCCACGAGAAACGAACTTTTCAAACTTTGATCTCTCTACTTGTTTCGTAGGGCTCGGGCACCGATAATCGGCGTCCGAACATTGACCCATCCTGCGGGATTTTCGAGCCGACGTCCGCCATGCATAACGAAACACTCAGGCCAGAAACAACGCCTGCCGGGCTTGCCACCTTTACGCCAAGCCTTTCGAAAGCGACGCATACCCATCGCGAGGGAACCCTGCTCGATAAATACGGGCGGCGCATCTCTTACGTTCGTCTTTCGATTACCGATCGCTGCGATTTTCGTTGCACCTACTGCATGGCCGAGGAGATGACCTTTCTGCCCCGCAAGGAGGTGATGAGCCTGGAGGAATGCCTGCGTGTCGCCTCGGTTTTCGTCGGGCTGGGTGTTACCAAGTTGCGCATTACGGGCGGCGAGCCGCTGGTTCGCAAGGATGTGATGTGGCTGATCGAGCGACTGGGCGCCCTGCCCGGCCTGGAAAATCTGGTTTTGACCACCAACGGCTCGCAACTGGATCGTTTCGCCCAAGCTTTGCATGCAGCCGGCGTCAAGCGCATCAACATCAGCCTCGACACCCTGCGCCCGGATCGCTTCAAGGCCATTACGCGCATTGGTGAATTGAGCAAGGTGCTGAGCGGCATTGAAGCAGCGCGCACCGCCGGGTTCAAGCGAACCAAATTGAATGCCGTGATGATGCGTGGCGTAAACGACGATGAATTCGTTGATCTGGTTCGCTTTGCCGTCGACCATGAGCTCGATATCTCGTTTATTGAGGAAATGCCGCTCGGCGACATTCATGGCCGTGGCAACACCTTCATTTCCTCGGAAGAAACCCGCGACCTGCTGGCCAAGCAATTCGAACTGATTCCGTCGACAGAAAGTTCGGGCGGGCCGGCCCGCTACTGGCGCATTCCGGGGAGCGAAACCCGGATCGGCTTCATTTCGCCGCACAGCCACAATTTCTGCGATACCTGCAACCGGGTGCGCATCACCGCCAAGGGCGAGTTGTATCCCTGCCTGGGGCAGAACGATGCCAGCAATTTGCTACCGGCACTGCGCTCCGGTGATGACGAGGTTGTGCGCCAGCTCATCGTGGATAGCATGGGCATCAAGCCCTACGGCCACGACTTCACGCAGCAGATGGATGCGCCGCAGGTCGTGCGCTTCATGTCGATGACCGGCGGCTAATAAGCGGAATGTGCAGGGGCCGGGCATGTGCGCTCGGCTGTTAATCACGGGGATACGTGACACATCCCGATGCTGGTCACCGGATTGCTGATCCAGCCCAGAATCGTAAAGAAAATCGAAAGACCAAGGGTGTTACTACGCAGATGACCAATTCGCTTAATAACCAGTGAGTTACACGCGATTTTCTGCTGCAAAATGAAATAGCCGCGGGACCGCCATCCTGCGGCAGCCATTCAGGGATACAGTTTCCCCATGGCTCAAATCGTGAATATCCAACCCCTTCGGGTACAAGGTATCCGGGTCTCTGACCCGCCCCGTGCAATGGGCGGCCACTTCCGTGTAACCAACCAAGGTGGCCGTACGGCCCTAGCCCTTGTCGGCCACCGTTCTGGCGAAGTTCTTCTAGGGCCGCTATTCGACCCGAAACTTATTGCCGCAGAGCCTGACGGCTTTGTGCTGTGCGGGATGGAAGAGTTTGAGGGGACGGACCACACGCAAGAGTGGATGGTCATCGTGGCTAAGCCTGACCCCGCCCCCCCTGACTTCCCTTTGTGGTGAACTCGTTTAGGGCGCTTAGCCTTGGCGAGCCTGCTCAAACCATTCGGCGGATTCGGATTTGAACAACGAAAAGATAATCCAGCCCTCGACCGGCAGCATAAGCCAAGACACCACCTTGTCGATTTTGGAAATGCCCGCGCTTTCGCCCGCGAACATCATCGCAATTCCGATGACCATGAGTACCGCGTAGAAATAGCGGGCCCAGTTCCGTCCGAGGCTTATCTTGTACGGAAGAATGGCGCAAATCCCGTACATG
>CAZDRS010000088.1:0-8860 GCA_964507585.1 uncultured Dechloromonas sp. | reverse complement strand
TGGTGCATGTGTACGCCGCCATCTGGGTCAAGGGCACCATCCGCGCCATGTGGTATGGCACGGTAACCCGCGCCTGGGCCAAGCAGCATCATCGTGCCTGGTATCGCCAGGTAACCGGCAAGTAATCAACCACCTCCGTCATTCCCGCACGCCAAGAGTATTTGCTGCGGGAATGACGATTAACCGCTTTACCTTGCGTATTTGAGGGGGCTCTGCAATGCACCCCCCGTTTTTTTCCAATTTGGGCAAAATTCCGGTTCACCGTAGCGATCACCCACGCTATTCCGCAATATAACGAGACAACCCGCCATGCAATCCCAACCGATCGACTTCCAACCGCCGGCCACAGAAGCCACTCCCATCCTGTTGCCGGTCGCCACCTCGCTGTTTGCCGAGCGCGCCGACCGCTTTGCGCACCTGGCCGCCGAACACAGCCTTGCCGATTGGCTCGATTTCATGGCCAAGATCAGCCAGGCCCAACACGAAATCGCCAAGAGCCTGCCCAAGCTGCCGCTGCCCGATGCCAGCACGCTGGAACAGGCTCGCACCCACGGCATGCCACCGCTCAACGCCACCGCACTGCCCCGCCCGGCTGCCTGGCGCTTTGCCCTGCAGCAACTGGTGCTGCGACTCGAAGGTACGGCGCCCGAAGCCGCCAGAGAAGCCATGAAAGCCCTGTCTGCCGCAGCCGACCCGGAACTGGAACGCCTCGCCGACATGCTGCTCAAAGGCGAGCCGGACATGGCCCATGCCGCCCAACTGCCCTTCGTTGCCGCCGCCCTGCAAATCTCCTTCACCCAACTGGCCAGCCAACTCGATGCCAGCCAGGTGCAAAAACTCGATCCCCAGGGCGTCTGTCCCTGCTGCGGCAGCCTGCCCGTAGCCAGTGTGGTGCGCCTGGGCTCCAGCATCAACAACCTGCGCTACCTGCATTGCTCGCTGTGCAACACCGAATGGAACGTCTCGCGCGCTACCTGCACCGCCTGCGAAACCGACAAGGAAGTTGCCCTGCACGAAATCGACGGTAGCAAGGGGGCTGTTCGCGCCGAAACCTGCGATGCCTGCAAGAGCTACCTGAAGATCGTCTATCAGGAAAAAGACCCCAAGGTCGATCCTGTCGCCGACGACCTCGCCACCCTGGCCCTCGACATGCTGGTCGACGAAGCCGGCTACGAGCGCAGCGGCCCGAACCTGCTCCTCATCGGCGCCCATAGCGGGTAAATTAACCATCCCTCAACCTTTCTGCCCGGTTCGGGTGAAAGCCATGAACGAAAATCGACGTCTTCCCGCGGTCGACCGCGTCCTGCAGCAAATCCCCGATCTGATCGAAACCCACGGCCGCCAGCTGGTCACCGGCTGCGTCCGGGCCGAACTGGCCGCCGCCCGCGAGGGCCTCAAGCACGGCCTGCCGCTGCCGGACGAAGCCGCCCTGCTTGCCGCTATCCGCCGTCGCGCCGACGAGGCCGGCCGCGCCAACCTGCGCCCGGTCTTCAACCTGACCGGCACGGTTTTGCACACCAACCTCGGCCGCGCCCAGTTGGCCGAGGAGGCCATCGCCGCCATGGTCGATGCGGCGCGGGCGCCCTGTGCGCTGGAATACGACCTCGCTTCCGGCGGCCGCGGCGACCGCGACGACCTCGTTTCCAGCCTGCTCGCCGAGCTAGTCGCCGGCGGCGATCCGAACATCGCCGCCACCATCGTCAACAACAACGCCGCCGCCGTGCTGCTGACGCTCAATGCGCTGGCCCAGGGCAAGGAGGCTGTCGTCTCGCGCGGCGAGCTGGTCGAGATCGGCGGCGCCTTCCGCGTGCCGGACGTGATGCGCCGGGCACAAGTGAAGCTGGTCGAGATCGGCACCACCAACCGCACGCACGACAAGGACTACGCCGAGGCCATCGGCCCGAAGACGGCCTTGCTGATGAAGGTGCACACCAGCAACTACGCGGTCGTCGGCTTTACCAAGGTGGTCGAGGAAAAGGCCATCGCCGACATTGCCCACGCCGCCGGCCTGCCCTTCGTCATCGACCTCGGCAGCGGCACGCTGTGCGACTTCGCCGCCCTCGGCCTGCCGGCCGAACCGACACCGCAGCAGGCGCTGGCTGCGGGGGCGGACATCGTCACCTTCTCCGGCGACAAGCTGCTCGGCGGCCCGCAGGCCGGGCTGATCGTCGGCCGCAAGGACTTGATCGCCAAGATCAAGAAGAACCCGCTGAAACGCGCCCTGCGCGTCGGCAAGACGACGCTGGCCGCGCTGGAGGCGACGCTGCGCCTGTACCGCGACCCGGATCGTCTGGCCGACCGCCTGCCGACCCTGCGTCTGCTGACCCGCGCCGTTTCGGAAATCACCGCGCTGGCCGAGCGTATCCAGCCGGTCGTGCAGGCAGCCATCGGCGATCAGGCCACGGTCGCCGTCGAGGCGTGCAGCAGCCAGATCGGCAGCGGCGCCTTGCCGGTCGAACGCCTGCCGTCGGCGGCGCTGGTCGTCCGGCCCAATTTCAAAAAAGCCGGAAAATTCCTGTTGACCGTGGAAGCCGCTTTCCGTGGCCTGCCTACGCCGGTCATCGGCTACATCCGCGACGACGCCTACCATCTCGACCTGCGCTGCCTGGAAGCGAAGGACGAAGCGCGCTTCGTGGCGCAATTGCCATTATTGGATTGTCGTTCCCGCGCTGGCGGGAACCCAGCAGAGGCTGGATCCCCGCCAGCGCGGGGATGACGCCGTCCCTGAAACTCTGAACCCGGCCACGCATGGCGGTCTGCGTACCGCCTGCCGGGCTCGACCCCGCCCATCTGGGCACCTGTAAATCCGGGCATCTCCGTGTCCGGGTGGTTGATTGAATGGAGAACGAAACATGACCTTGAACCGCAGACAGTTCCTCGCCGCCGGCGCGGCGCTGGGGGCGACGGCGAGCATCGCCGCGCCGACCAGCCCGCTGCCCTTCCTGATCCAGATGCAGTCCGACCCGCTATTGCCGAAAGCGAGTGGTGGCCAAAGCGGCAAGCGCGTCGTCATCTGCGGTGGCGGCTGGGGCGGCATTACCGCGGCCAAGCATCTGCGCCTGCTCGATCCGACGCTCGAAGTCGTCGTGCTCGAACGCAACCCGGTGTTCTTCTCCTGCCCGATGAGCAACAAGTGGCTGGTCGATGTCGTCGACGTCCAGTTCCTGACCTTCAGCTACCTCGATGTCGCCCAGAAATACGGCTACAAGTTCATCCAGACCGAAGTCACCGCCTTCGAGCGCGAGAAAAAGCGCGTCATCACCGCGCAGGGCTGGATCGATTACGACTACCTGATCCTCGGCAGCGGCATCCGCTACAACTACGAGGCCTGGTTCGGCAACGACCGCAAGGCGGCCGACTACACCAAGGCCATGTTCCCGGCGGCCTATATCCCGAACGCCGAGCACTTCAAGCTCAAGCAGAGCATCCAGAATTTCACCGGCGGCGACCTGGTGATGACCCTGCCGCCCCCGCCGCACCGCTGCCCGCCGTCGCCCTACGAGCGCGCCTGCCTGATCGCCGGCCTGTTCAAGCAGCGCAAAATCAAGGGCAAGGTCATCATCCTCGACCCCAAGCCGAGCCCGGCACCGATCACCGGCGGCTTCCAGGACGCCTTCCGCGAGTTGTACAAGGATCAGATCGTCTACGTGCCCAAGGCCGTGATCAGCGAAGTCGATCCCTTCAACAAGAAGATCAAGACCGCCGCCGGCGATTTCACGTTCGACCACTCCATCCTGATGGCCCCGCACCAGGCCGGCGACATGGCGTGGAAAGCCGGCGTGATCGGCAAGAACGACGAAGGCAAGCCGACCGGCTGGGCCGGCGTCGATCCCTTCATGCTCAACATGAAGGACGACCCGGATACCTATGTGATCGGCGATTCGGTCGGCGTCGTCTCGCCGCTGTTCCGCTTCTACCCCAAGGCCGGCCATGTCGCCAACGCCCATGCCAGGATCGTCGCCAAGTACATCAGCGAGCGGGTCAAGGGCCGCGAGCCGAAGTACGCGCTACCGGACAATCTCTGTTTTATGATGGTCAATACCGAGCCGCGCGAGGACATTGCCGTGCGCTTCAAGTACTACGTCAATGACAAGGGCGTCATCGTCCAGGATCAGGACGACGACAACCTGCGCCGCGCCGAGGTGGTGACCGAGGACTTCGCCTGGGCCGGACGCATGTACGAGGACATGTTCGGCTGACAGCCAACGCGCCACCGCGGCGGTTTCCCGTGCGGTGGCGTGTCAGAATACGTTTTTTGACAATTTCGCCAACCCCATGTCCCACTTCCTCTTCCTCAACGCCAGCACCCGCGAACCCGGCCATGTCGGCAATACCGAGACGCTGGCCCGTCGCGCCGCCACGGCATTGCCCGCCGATGCCCGGCAAACCTGGTGCAAGCTGGCCGATCTGGAAATCCCGCCGTTCGTCGATTTGCGCCATACCGCCGGCACCTACCCGATGCCGGTCGGCGAGGCCAAGCCGCTGCTCGACCTTACGCTGGCGGCAACTGATCTAGTCTTCGTATCACCGGTCTACTGGTTCTCCATTCCCTCCCCGCTGAAGACCTACCTCGACCACTGGAGCGCCTGGTTGCGTATCCCCGGCGTCGATTTCAAGGAAAAAATGGCCGGCAAGCGCCTGTGGGTCATCGCCACCAGCGGCAATTGCGAAAAGGCACAACCGATGTTCGACAGCTACCGCTTGTGCGCCGAGTTTCTCGGCATGCAATTCATGCCGCCGCTATGGGGCAAGGGCGGCGCCCCCGATGCCGTGCTCGCCGACGAAGCCGCCCTGGCCGCCGCCAGCACCTTCTTCCAGGTCGCCTGATTCCATGATCATCGGCACCGCCGGCCATATCGACCACGGCAAGACCACGCTGGTCAAAGCCCTGACCAGTGTCGATTGCGACCGCCTGAAGGAAGAGAAGGCGCGCGGCATCACCGTCGACCTCGGCTATGCCTACACCCCGCTCCCGGCCGGCGGCATGCTCGGTTTCATCGATGTGCCCGGCCACGAAAAGCTGATCCACAACATGCTGGCCGGCGCCACCGGTATCGATTTCGCGCTGCTCGTCATCGCCGCCGACGATGGCCCCATGCCGCAAACCCGCGAGCATCTCGACATCGTCGAACTGCTCGGCATTCGCCAAGGGGCCGTGGCGCTGACCAAGATCGATGCCGTCACCCCGGAACGCCTGGCGCAAGCCGAAACCGAAATCGCCGACCTGCTCGCCGGAACCGCGTTGGCCGCCGCCCCTATCTTTCCTGTCGCTGCCGTCACCGGCCAAGGCATGGCCCCGCTGCGCGCCCATCTCGACCAGATCGCCGCCCAACTCGGCGAACACGGCCGGCAAGGCGGCTTCCGCCTGGCCATCGACCGCTGCTTCACGCTCTCCGGCACCGGCACCGTCGTCACCGGCACGGCTTTCGCCGGCCAGGTCAGGCTCGGCGATCAACTGCTGCTTTCCCCGCCCGGCAAGCCGGTTCGCGTGCGCAGCCTGCGCGTGCAGGATCGAACCGCCGAGTCCGGCCAAGCCGGGCAGCGCATTGCACTGGCCCTGGCCGGCGTCGAGAAGGCCGAAGTCGAGCGCGGCATGTGGCTGGTCGCCCCGTCCCTGCACGCCCCAACCCACCGCTTCGACGCCACGCTCCGCGTCCTGTCCGGCCAACCGCCGCTCAAGCACTGGACGCAAGTGCATCTCCACCTCGGGGCCGAAGACGTCCCCGCCCGTGTCGCCCTGCTCGGTGCCGACGAAATCCCGCCCGGCGGCGAACACTGGGCGCAACTCACGCTGGAGCGCGATATCGGCGCCCTGGCCGGCGACCGCTTCATCCTGCGCGATGCCGCCGCCCGCCACACCATCGGCGGCGGCCGTGTCCTCGACATTTCCCCCCCCACGCGTCGCAAAGGCAGTCCAGAGCGCCTGGCCATGCTCGCCGCACTGGCCGACGACAACCCTGCCACCGCCCTGCGCCTGGCCACCGAGCAGCAGGCCGCCGGTGTCGCACTCGATGCCTACGCCCTCAACCGCAATCTCGATGCAGCCGCAGTAGAAGCCATCGCCAAAGAAATCGGCCTGCGGCTGATCGGCCAAACCGCCTTCTCGGCAACCAACTGGCAAGCCCTCGAAGACCGTCTGCTGGCCGCACTGGCCGCCGAGCACGAACGCGCCCCCGACATGCCCGGCGTCGAACGCGACCGGCTACGCCGCCTGACACAGCCTGCCCTGGCCCGCCCTGTCTTCGATGCCCTGCTCGCCGGCCCGCTGGCCGACGGCCACATTGCCCAAACCAATGCCTGGCTGCACCTGCCCGAACACCGTGTGCAAATGGCTGCCGGCGACCGCGACCTGTGGCAAACGCTCAAGCCGTTGCTCGATGCCGCCCCCTACAACCCGCCTCGCGTCCGCGACATCGCCAAGGCCACCGGCGTGCCGGAAGATACCGTACGCGCCCTGTGCAAGCGCGTTTCCCGCATCGGTGAGGCCTATCCCGTAGCCCACGACCACTACTTCACGGCCGCTACGGTGGCCGACCTGGCACGCCGCGTCGCCGCCCTCAACGCCCGTGACGGCCACGCCCGTGCAGCCCCACTGCGCGACCAGATCGGCGGCGGCCGCAAGGTTGCCATCCATATCCTCGAATTCTTCGACCGTATCGGCTACACTCGCCGGGTTCGCGATACCCACGTATTGCGCGGCACGCCGGAGCAATTCGGTACATGAACAACGGAAGGAATCGTTCCCCGGTGGGACGGACGGTCTTCAAAACCGTCAGGGCCTGTCAAACAGGCTTGGGTAGGTTCGACTCCTGCTTCCTTCCGCCAACCCCCCCCAACAAAAACCCCGCCGCAGCGGGGTTCATGGCGTTCAGGCCGTCGCCGCTTTACGCAGCAGGCCGAACAACTCATCTTTCAGTACCAGCTTTTCCTTCTTCAGCGCCTCAATTTCCAGATGCGTCGCATGCTCGATATGCGCTTCCAGATTCTTGATCTTCTGATCCAGGTCGTTGTGCTTGTCGAACAGGTTCAGGAAATGACGGTCGGTGGTCTTCAGTTCGGTAATCAGATCGCGATACTCAGGAAACATAGGCAAAACCCCATTGGAAGTTGATGTGAGACACGTCTCTAACCTAACAGCGGTCGGCCACTCCCACATTGCGCTGGATCAACATTTGGTGCATTCATGTCCACCTCGGCTGGCTCGGGTGGCAGCCAAAACTGCGGTACCATCCTGGCCGTCTCCATGACCTGAGGCGCCTGTTCAGCATTCGCAACAGTACCCCTCCACCTTCAACCGCACGCCATGGCTCACCAACCCTTCCGCGGCCCCGTTCCCGACGACCGCCTCTACTGCCCCCGCCACGATATGTGGGTTCAACCGCTCGATAGCGGCGAGGTGCTGATCGGCGCCACCAGCTTCGGTGTCTTCCTGGCTGGCGAGATCATCGCCTTTACCGCCAAGCCTCGGGGGGCGGAAATCGCCATCGGCAAGGGCATGGCTACCGTCGAATGCCGCAAGACCGTTCTCGCCGTGCATGCCCCCATTTCCTTCACACTACTCGAAGGCAACGAAGCCGCCGAGGAGCGCCCCGCTCTGGTCGACCGCCAGCCCTACGCCGCCGGCTGGATGGTGCGTGCCCGCCCCACCGCCTGGGCGGCGGAAAAATCATCCCTGATCGATGCCGAGGCTTACCGCCGCCATATCCTCAAGATCGAACCGGAGGCCCGTTTTGACTGATCAACTAGCCATCCTGATCGGCAGCGCCAGCGTCGAGCGGCCGGAACTCTATGCCACGCCGCTGGTGCACGCCCTGGCTGCTCATGCCCTCGATGCCCAAGTCGAAATCCACTTCGCCGGCCCGGCCGTTCGCCTGCTCGTCGCCGACGTGGCTGACAAACTCTACGCGGCGCCTTCCCGCGAAAAATCGATCGGCGACTTTCTCCGCGAAGTCATCGCCCAGGATATTCCGCTCTACGCCTGCAGCATGGCCCGTGCCGGCTGGATTGCCGAGAATGAGACGCTGATCCCGCAGGCCCGCGCCGCCGGCGCCACTGCTTTCATCGCCCGGACGCTCGACGCCTCCTGGCGAACGCTGGTGTATTGATGCAGCGGCCAGCCATCACGGGGGTCGTTCTGGCCGGCGGCCTGGGCCGGCGCATGGGCGGAGTGGACAAGGGTTTGCAGCGCCTGCAGGGCCGCCCGATGGCCGCCTGGGTGGCCGAACGCCTGGCGCCACAAGTGGATGAACTGCTCGTCAACGCCAACCAGAATACCGAGCAATACGCCGCCTTCGGCTACCCGGTCGTTGCCGATCGCATTCCCGGTTTTGCCGGGCCGTTGGCCGGCCTGCACGCCGCGCTATCCGCCGCCCGGCATCCGTGGGTTGCCACCGCACCTTGCGACTCGCCCTTCCTGCCGACCGACCTGGTGGCCCGCCTGAGCGCCGCGCTGCAGGCCCAAGAGGCCGACCTGGCCGTGGCCCGCACCTTCGACCAGCCGCACCCGGTTTTCTGCCTGTGCAAGCGCGATCTCCTGCCGCATCTGACAGCCTACCTGGAGAGCGGCCAGCGCAAGTTCGATCGCTGGTACGCCAGCCTCAAGGCAGTCGAGGTGGCCTTCGACGATGAAGCCGCTGCATTCGAAAACATCAATACCCGCGACGAGTTGCAGCGCTTCGAGATTTCCCGCTGATCCTCGCCAACCGGCCTGTGGCAAGCGTTTGGGCATGAGCCCGAAATCGGTATTCAAAGTATGTGGAAAACCCTTATTGCACTGCAACAATAGCAGGCTAAACTGCGCGCGCAGGATCAAAAAACCACATAAAAGGTGAACAGCAATGAACGTCAAGGTGCACTACCG